>CANBQQ010000052.1 GCA_947371715.1 Flavipsychrobacter stenotrophus | reverse complement strand
ACAATACTCACTTCCGACAATCCGCGCAGCGAAGACCCGGAAGCAATACTGAACGATATGGAAAGTGGGCTGAGTACAGCCATGAAAAGAAAGTGCCTGAGGATCACTGACAGGCGCGAAGCAATAAAGGTTGCATGTTCACTGGCCATGGCGGGAGATATCATTCTCATAGCAGGCAAAGGACACGAAACTTATCAGGAGATAAACGGTGTAAAACATCATTTTGATGACCGCGAAGAACTGACCCAAACTTTTGAAACACTAAGCAAATAACAGGCATAAATGCTGTACTATTTATATAAATATCTGCACGACACACTCCAGCTCCGCCTTATAGGGTTGGGCGTGTTCAACTATATCACCTTTAGGGTGGCTATGGCTATTATCCTTTCTTTGGTAATATCCATGCTGTTCGGCAAAAGGCTGATCAACTTCCTGCGGAATAAACAAATAGGCGAAACAGTACGTGACCTGGGTCTTGATGGCGAGAAAGCAAAGAAAGGAACACCTACTATGGGTGGACTGATCATCATAGCAGCAATACTCATACCTACATTACTTTTTGCCAGGGTAATGAATGTATATATAGTATTAATGATCGTCTCTACCATATGGCTGGGTGTTATCGGCTTCATCGACGATTACATTAAGGTATTTAAGAAAAACAAAGAAGGGCTTGCCGGTCGCTTTAAAGTTATAGGCCAGATAGGGCTCGGTATCATCATTGGTGTTACCATGTACTATAACGACAATGTGATCATCAGCCGCGAAGTAAAGAACGGCACCGGTGTTTACAATAGTGAAGAAAAGCTGGAACGCGGTCGTTTCACCCGTAAAGATGATAAAGGCGGAGAACATAACTACGTAAACGTAAGAACAGCAACAACTACCCTGCCATTCATCAAGACGCATGAATTCAGGTACGAGAAAATTGCCGAGCTTTTTGGCGAAAAGTACATAGCGTATACTACTCCAATCATCTACGTACTGTTCGTCATCTTCATCATTGTAGCTGTCTCCAACGGCGCCAACATTACCGATGGTATAGACGGACTGGCAACGGGGGTATCAGCGATAATCGGTGTCTGTCTGGGTGTATTCGCCTATGTATCGGGTAACTACATATTTGCAGGTTACCTCAACATTATGGATATTCCAAACCTTGGCGAGCTATCCATATTCATTGGTGCATTCGTAGGCGCATGTGTTGGGTTCCTCTGGTACAATGCATATCCCGCGCAGGTATTTATGGGCGACACAGGCAGCCTGGCACTGGGTGGTATCATCGCATCGCTGGCTATCATAGTGCGTAAAGAGTTATTGATACCTATTATCTGCGGCATATTCCTGGTAGAGAATGTTTCGGTAATGCTGCAGGTATGGTACTTCAAGCGTACAAAAAAGAAAACAGGCGAAGGGGTCAGGATATTCCTGATGGCACCACTTCACCACCACTACCAGAAACTGGGCTATCATGAATCTAAGATCGTAACCCGCTTCTGGATCATCGGTATCATACTGGCCATAATGAGTATAGTAACATTAAAACTGCAATAACAATGAGTACAAACAACAAAAAGCTCGTGATACTGGGCGCCGCTGAAAGCGGTGTAGGTGCCGCATTGCTGGGCAACCAGCAGGGCTGGGATGTGTTTGTAAGCGATGGCGGCACTATCAAGCCATCATTCAGGGCAATGCTGCAGGATAATGGTATCGCCTTTGAAGAAGGTGGCCACACCGAAGGGAAGATACTCATAGCCAATTGTGTGGTAAAAAGCCCGGGAATACCCGACAAAGCAGAAATAGTAAAGAAGATAAGGAATGCCGGTATTGAAGTGTGCAGTGAGATCGAGTTTGGCTACCGCTACAAAGGTGACAGCAAGATCATAGCTATAACAGGCAGTAACGGAAAGAGTACAACAACAAAGCTTACCTGGCACATACTTAAGACCGCCGGCTACGATGTGGCCATGGTGGGTAATATAGGCCGAAGCTTTGCGTTGCAGATATTTGAAAAACCATGTGAATGGTATGTAATAGAGGTCAGCAGCTTTCAGCTCGATGATATACATCAGTTCAGACCCGATATAGCTGTACTGCTCAATATTACACCCGATCACCTGGACCGATACAATTACGTTTTTGAAAATTATGTTGCGTCTAAATTTAAGATCACACAAAACCAATTACCATCAGATCTTCTTGTTTTAAACATTGACGATCCTGCTATCAACAACTACTTAACCACCCATTCGATTCACGCCAAAACAGTACACATTACAATGGACGAAAATAAGATTCACGACGAAGGAGCATTTGTGAACAAAGACAATTTACACATCAGGTATGACGGAGATGACATGCAGGCTTCGGTTCACGACCTCACTATAAAAGGTAAGCACAATCAATTTAATTCTATGGCAGCGGGCATTTCGGGCAGAGCGGCACACATCAGGAAGGAGAAGATCCGCGAAAGCTTTGAGTCTTTTGAAGGATTGGAGCACAGGTTGGAATATGTCGCTACCGTCCGCGGCGTAGAGTTCATCAATGATAGTAAAGGCACCAACGTAAACTCTGTATGGTTTGCATTGGAGAGTATGACAAAACCTGTGATCCTGCTTCTTGGCGGACAGGACAAGGGCAATAACTACCACGAGATCGAAGGGTTAGTAAAAGAAAAAGTAAAAGCTATCGTTTGCCTTGGCGTGCATAACGAGCCTATCCACGATTTCTTCGAGAGCTTTGTGCACACCATCGTAGATACCACCAGCGCAAAAGACGCCGTCCATGCGGCTTATGCACTGGCAGACAAAGGTGATGTGGTATTGCTTTCACCGGCATGTGCCAGCTTCGACCTTTTCAAGAATTATGAAGACAGAGGACAACAGTTTAAGGAAGCAGTTCGCAGCCTTTAATAGACAATAAGAATAACAATGAGCGTAAAAAAATTGCTTAACAAGACGAAAGGAGACCAGGTCATTTGGGCCGTGGTGATGGTGCTGTCGCTCATCAGCCTCCTCGCCGTGTATAGCAGTACCGGTTCATTGGCATACCGTAGCGAAAAAGCATCCAGTTTCTTCCTGTTAAAGCAGGTAATGGTATTGGGACTTGGGTTGCTTATCATCTATTGGGTGCATAACATTAACTACACAAAGTTTGCTAAAGTGGCAGTACTACTCTACTTCATTAGCATACCCTTGTTATTATATACTTTGCTCTTTGGCACAAGCCTCAATGAAGGCTCTCGTTGGATAAAACTACCGGTGGTCAACCTCACTTTCCAGACTTCTGACCTTGCCAAGCTTGCATTGTTCATGTTCCTGGCGCGTGTATTGAGTATGAAGCAGGCGGTGATCAAAGATTTTAAGAAAGGTTTTTTGCCTGTTTTGTTGCCTATGTTGTTGACCTGTGCATTCATCGCCCCCGCCAATCTGTCTACAGCATTAATGTTGGGTGCTACATGCAGCATAGTATTCTACATTGGCCGTGTACAGGTAAAGCACCTGTTGCTTCTGGGTGCCGTAGGTATCATGGGCGTTACGCTCTTGTTCGTTGGCTCTAAAGTAACAGGCATAGGTCGTGCTAAAACATGGGAAAAGCGTATCATGGACTTCACCGACAGGTCTAAGAAAGATCCTAAGCAGGAGGACGTATATCAGGTACAGCAGGCGAAGATAGCCATCGCCAATGGCGGTGTTACAGGTCGCGGCCCGGGCAACAGCCTGCAACGCAACTTCCTGCCTCACCCTTACTCAGACTTTATCTACTCTATCATCATAGAGGAGTATGGCCTGGTAGGTGGCGCGGCGCTGGTGTTCTTTTACTTATTGTTCTTGTGGCGAAGCATCCTCATATTCAAGCGATGCCCGTTTGCATTTGGCGCCTTCCTCGCGGTTGGGTTGAGCATTACACTGGTATTCCAGGCTATGCTCAATATGGCGGTAAATGTGCACCTCGTACCTGTAACCGGTCTTACATTACCAATGGTAAGTATGGGTGGTTCATCTATCTGGTTCACCAGCGTGGCTATCGGCATCATACTCAGCGTAAGCAAGTATGTAGATGAGATGGAAGGCGGCAAGAAGAAAGCAGGCAAAAGGAAAGTAGAGAAGCAAGAGAAAGGTGTAGTAACAACCGACAGCGCAGTAGATGACGCTGTTGATGAAGAAGAAGACGAAGAAAATGCAGAAATAGCATCAAAGATATTTGTACAAACAGGTAAAAGAGGAACAGCCGGCGGTGTAATACCGGCGGGAGCATAACATGGACAACTTGCGTATCATAATAGCGGGCGGCGGCACAGGAGGACATATCTTCCCTGCGGTAGCTATTGGCCGTGCACTGCAGCGTTTGCTGCCGGGCACGCAGCTGTTATTCGTAGGCGCATTGGGCAAGATGGAAATGGAAAAGGTACCACAGGAAGGTTTTGAAATAGTTGGGTTAGACATAACCGGATTTGACAGAAGCCATTTGTGGAAAAATTTGTTGTTGCCCTACAAGGTTATCAAGAGCCGTATTATGGCACGCCGCATATTAAAGAACTTCAATCCCGCTGCCGTTGTAGGCGTGGGTGGCTATGCAAGTTTCCCTATGCTCAGCGCCGCACAAGCCTTGCAGATACCTACATTGATACAGGAACAAAACTCGTTTGCAGGAAAGACAAACAAGATCTTGGGCAAAAAGGCCAAAGCGATATGTGTGGCATACGATAATATGCAAAACTTCTTTCCAAAGGAAAAATTGATAATGACCGGCAACCCCGTAAGAAGGGAAATAACCGAAATGAATGTAGATGCGGCAACTGCAAGGGCAATGTTTCAACTACAGGAAAACGTAAAAACAATATTGGCGGTTGGTGGCAGCCTTGGTGCACGCGCTATAAACGAAAGCATTGATGCCAATCTTGATGAACTGATGAAGGAAAATGTGCAGTTGGTTTGGCAAACGGGCAACCACTATCACGAACAGGCAGTGAAGCGTGCGGCAGCATATCCGGGCAGGGTCATCACAGTAGCATTTATCCGGGAGATGGCCTATGCCTATACTGTAGCCGACATAGTAGTATCAAGAGCAGGAGCACTGGCAATAGCGGAGTTATGTATTGCCGGGAAACCAGCCATATTGGTACCACTACCAACAGCAGCCGAAGATCACCAGACCAGCAACGCCAAATCTTTAGTAAACATGGACGCGGCCATTTTGGTAAAGAACGAAAATGCAATGACACAGCTTTTGCCGGAAATAAAGGCACTGCTGCAAGACGAACAAAAACAGACCCGCATGTCTGAAAACCTGCGGGCAATGGCAATAACGAATGCGGATGAGAGAATAGCACACAAAATAATAGCAATAGCAAATAAGTAAGATGAACGTAAAAGAAATAAAAAGAGTGTACTTCGTAGGCATAGGCGGCATAGGCATGAGCGCTGTGGCAAGGTTTTTCCTGGCACAGGGCGCTGTCGTAAGCGGCTATGACCGCACAGAGACCGTGCTCACTAAAAAGCTGGTTGAAGAAGGCATGTCCGTTCATTATACCGATGATGTTAACCTGCTGGATAAAGAAACTTCGCTCGTAGTCTATACACCTGCTATTCCAAAAGACCATACTGAGCTTAACTGGTACGGAGATAATAACTTCCCCGTGTACAAGCGTAGCGACGTATTACAGTGGATCACTGAAACATTGCACGCCATCACAGTTGCTGGTACTCATGGCAAGACTACAGTGTCTACTATGATCGCTTATTTGCTGCGCGAAACAGGCTATGGTTGCAATGCCTTCCTCGGTGGTATCTCTGTAAACTATCAGAGCAACTACTGGAGCAGCACTAACGACACAGCAGTTATAGAGGCCGATGAGTACGACCGCAGCTTCCTGAAGTTGTTCCCCGATGTAGCTGTACTAACGGCTATTGACGCGGATCACCTGGATATTTATGGCACGGTTGAAGAAATAGAAAAAGCGTTTATTCAGTATACTAAAAATATAAAGCCCGGTGGCACGCTATTGGTAAAACATGGCTTACACAGGTCTTCAGAATTGACAGCTACCAACAAACTTACTTACAGTCTTACCAACACGGCTGCAGACATCTATAGCGAACACATGATGCAACGTCATGGCGGCTATACATTCGATGTAGTAGGCAAAGGCTGGACCGTTCGTCACCTGCATATCAACATTGGAGGATTGCACAATGTAGAGAATGCAGTAGCAGCTGTTGCCGTTACTCAATTGTTGGGTATAGATGGTGAGAAGGTTAGAGAAGCACTGGAAAACTTCAGGGGGATTAAGCGCAGGTTTGAATACATCATCAAGTCCGACAGAGTGGTATTTATTGATGACTATGCACACCACCCCGAGGAATTGTCTGCACTTATTCACAGTGCCAAGCACCTGTTCCCCGACCGTAAATGTGTAGTTGCATTCCAGCCGCACCTGTTCTCCCGTACCCGCGATTTCGCTGATGGGTTTGCAGAAAGCCTGGATATGGCTGATGAAGTATTACTGTTAGACATCTACCCGGCGCGTGAACTGCCAATGGAAGGCGTGACCACAAAGATGATCACAGACAGAATGAAGAACGCAGCACACTCAATAGTTTCTAAAGAGGGCTTGCTGGAATATGTAAAGAACAACCCGCTCGATATGTTCATCACATCAGGCGCCGGAGATATTGACAAATTAGTTGAACCGATTAAAGCGATACTGGAAGCAAAGTAAATGGCTGTAAAAAAGAAGATATCGATCAGGAAGATCCTGCAGGTGTTCACAACACTTGTAGCGGCTACTGCTTGTATCACAGCCATCATCAGCGCATCTAAGATCGAAGGGGATAAAAAGCTGGAACGTGTGGAAGTACACATCAACAGCGGGAAGAAGTACCATTTTATTGAAGAGAAACAAATACTCGACGAAACGATCAACAACAGGAATATAGATATAATGCACACCCCTATTAATAAACTGGACGTCCAGAGCATGGAGCGCGTACTCAAGGCAGACCCTTGGGTGGCCGACGCATCCCTGTATATCGACGCCCGCAGGGTATTGCATATGTCTGTAACACAGCGCATACCTGTAGTACGCATCTTCGGCCAGGCCGGTGAAAGCTACTATATGGATAATACGTTGAGCATTATGCCACTGTCGCCCAACTTCAATTTCTATACTTCAGTTGTAACCAATATGCCTACACTGAACAACGATAGTGTAGGTGCCATGCTGAAGAAAAATGTAGTGATGCTGGTACACAACATACAGGCCGACACCTTCTGGAATGCACAGATATCGCAGATAATAGTTGACTCTGACTATACATTCGAACTTGTACCGGTGTTGGGTGATCAACGCATCATATTCGGCGATACATCAAGAATGAAAGAAAAGTTCAGCAACCTGTATGCTTTCTACACCAATGTACTCAACCGCATTGGCTGGGATAAATATCAGACCCTCGATGTTCGCTTTAAAGGTCAGGTAGTAGCGTCTCCGTCATTGCCTTATAAGGGCCCGGTTGACAAGGGTGCTGTCAGCATGAACTGGATCAACAGTATAGTACAGACAGAAGCTAAAATGGATTCTACACACGCTATAGCAGTAGAAGCAAAAGCGAAAGATGTAGCCGCCAAAGAAGCTAACAAACCTGAGGCAAGTGCCAAGACGGTCATCATTAAAAAAGAGGAAAAGAAAGACCCTAAAAAGGATATAAAAAAAGAAGACAAAAAAGAGCCTAAGAAAGACGTGAAGGCAGATGTAAAGAAGGACATAAAGCCTGCACCGAAGAAGGACATAAAAACGGAAGCGAAAAAAGAAGACCAGAAAGCACCGGTTAAAGTCATTAAAAAAGAAGTAAAGAAAGACGACAAAAAGGATGTAAAGAAAGTTGTGAAGATCGGTCCTCCCGAAGATGTAAAAGATCTGAAGAAGGTAGCGGCAAAGAAAACAGACAAGAAGATTACTCCTCCTGTCAAAGACGCAAAGAAAAAAGAAGACGTAAGTAAAGACAAGAAAAAAGATAAGGAACCGAAGAAAGCCAAGTACACGCTTCCTGTTGACGATAATAATAATTAAAGTAGTTTTTAAACATAATGTGATATGAGCAACAAACAACAACCTATCATCGTTGGCCTGGATATCGGGACCACTAAGGTAGTGGCCATCGCAGGTAGAAAAAATGAGTTCGGGAAGATCGAGATCCTCGGTTTTGGTCGAGCGGAATCTGCCGGCGTTAGTCATGGTGTTGTAATGAATATAGAGCAGTGTATCCGCTCTATAGAACAAGCCATTGAAAGATGCCTCCTTTCTAATCCCCAGCTGGAGATAAAGGATGTATACGTGGGCATAGCCGGCCAGCACATCAAGAGCCTGCAAACCCGCGGAGACAGGGTGCGTATGAATGCCGATAACGAGATCAGCAAGGAAGATATCGACCTGTTGATCAAGGATCAGTATAAGACGTATATCCCCGCAGGTGATCAGATCATCGACATTATCCCGCAGGACTTTACAGTCGACAGCACGTCGTTTGTAACAGACCCTATCGGTATGAGCGGTGTAAAGATCGGCGCTAACTTCCACCTCATAACAGGTGACAGGAACGCTATCCGCAACATCAATCGCTGTGTTGAAAAGTCTAACCTTAAAACGGTAGACCTGGTTCTTCAGCCATTGGCTTCTGCCGCTTCAGTAATGAACGACGAAGACCTGGAAGCTGGTGTAGCTATCGTAGATATAGGCGGCGGTACTACCGACATGGCCGTATTCTATGATGGTATACTTAAGCACACAGCGGTAATACCTTATGCCGGCGTGAATATCACCAACGATATCCGCAATGGTCTTGGCGTATTAAAGGCACAGGCCGAGCAAATGAAGGTACAGTTTGGTATGGCGTTGGCTCAGGAAGCTAATGCAAGTGCATACATCACTATACCTGGCTTGCGTGGTTTGCCGCCAAAGGAGATCTCCGTTAAGAACCTGGCTCATATCATACAGGCTCGTATGCAGGAGATCCTCGACTACGTATTGTATCACCTCAAGCAGATAGATCTCGACAAGAGATTGCTGGGCGGTATCATCCTTACGGGTGGTGGTGCGCGCCTGAAGCACCTTACACAAATGACTGAGTTCGTTACCGGCCTCAGCGCCCGTGTAGGTTTGCCTAATGAGCATCTTGCAGGCGGTCATGCAGATACATTGATGAACCCGATGTATTCAACATGTATCGGTCTTATCCTTCGTGGTTATCACGACTTCGAAAATGGCCGTATGCGCTTCACAGGGCAGGGCGGCAATTACATGCATGTACAGGGTGCCGACGTTGAAAAGATAGACCTGGCGCCAATTGTAGCCGAAGGACAGATCGAACCAATGGACGACATCACCGACGAACATCAGGAAGCCTTGCAGCAGGAAGATGTAAAAGAAAAGAATCGCAAACGCAATGAAAAGGTCAAAGGAATGTTCGACATGCTAAAAGGAAAATTTATTAGTATGTTTGAAGATGTAGACGACCAGGTAATTGACTAACACAACTAAGTAACAAACAACTCTCAATAATCGTAACAACTCACAACTAACCATTATTTATTAACCTGCAAATTTAAAACCAGTATGATACACTTCGAAATTCCAAAAAATCAATCGTCTATTATTAAAGTGATCGGTGTTGGCGGCGGCGGAAGCAATGCTGTCAATTACATGTATAGCCTCGGTATAGAAGGCGTTGACTTTGTCGTGTGCAACACAGATTCTCAGGCGCTTACTTTAAGCCCTGTAGTAAATAAAGTACAGCTCGGGCCGCATCTTACTGCAGGTCTTGGTGCAGGTGCCAACCCCGAAATTGGCAAACAATCTTGCGAAGAAAGTCTTGAAGATATAACTAAGATACTGAAGGTAAATACCCGCATGGCATTCATTACTGCCGGCATGGGTGGTGGTACAGGTACAGGTGGCGCACCCGTTGTTGCCAAGATCTGTAAAGACCTCGACATCCTTACTGTAGGTATCGTTACCACTCCATTCACTTACGAAGGTCGTAAGCGTATGAAGCAGGCTCAGGAAGGTATTGAGCGCATGCGCGAGCATGTTGACACAGTACTGATCATTTCTAACGACAAGCTGCGCCAGCAGTTCGGCAACCTGCCGTTCACACAGGCGTTCGCTAAGGCCGATGATATCCTGGCTACTGCTGCTAAGTGTATCACTGATGTGATCACTACAACAGGTTCTATGAACGTTGACTTTGCAGATGTTTGCACTGTTATGAAAAATGGCGGTGTAGCTATTCTGGGTAGCGCATCAGTATCTGGCGAAAACCGCGCATTACATGCGGTTGAGCAGGCACTGAACTCTCCATTACTGAATGATAGCGATATCAGCGGCGCTAAGTGGTTGCTGTTGAATATCACTTCGGCTTCAGGCGAATTTGAACACACAATGGATGAAGCAGAAGCTATTCAGGCTTACGTTCAGCAGCAGGCCGGCGACAATTGCGATGTTATCCTGGGTATGGGTCATGATCCAAACCTGCACGACAAGATCGCTGTTACCGTTATCGCTACAGGTTTCAACTACAAGGAGATCAACATCGATATGCCTTCAAGAAACCGCGAACCTGAAAAGATCAGCTTCAAACTTGAAGACATCAACACTATAGCTAACAATGCACCCATCAACTTCGAAACTCGCGTTGAAGAAAGGCAGCCTATCGACATGACCCCTACATTGGTTGAGGTTAGCGAAGAGCCGGCAATGCAGTTCTTCATCAAGGAAGAAGTGGTTGTTGAAGAAGTAGCTCCGGTTGTTGAAATGACCATTGCTCCTGAACCAATACCTGAACCAACTCCTGTATTCTTCTACGAAGAAAGAAAGGAAGAAGAAGTACCAATGCGTTTGGTGATCAAGAAAGAAGAACCAGTTGAAGATGTTATCATCAAGCGTGGTGAGCGTATCCTGACTGCTGACGAGATCGAAGAGCAGAGAAGGTTCGAAGAGCAAAAGAGAGCATTGGAAGATCGTGCAGAGCGCCTTCGCCGTATGAGCTTCAACATCAAGGGCACTGAAAGCACAGACGAAATAGAAAGCGTTCCTGCTTACATGCGCAAAAATGTTCAGCTCGATAACAGCTCATCATCATCTACACAGTACAGCGGTTACACCGTAGGTAATGACAACAGGGGCAACATCAACACCATCAACACATTCCTTGATGGCAACAAGCCTGATTGATATTCTAAATAAATAAGATCCCTCAGAAAGCCTCCGTTCTCTAACGGAGGCTTTTCTTTTAGAGGCAAACCACGTTTAGTGCTGAGCGTAGACTCTGTCTACGCTCAAGCTGTCGCCGGTCTGAATCTGTCGCGAGAGTTAGCGCAGCGCTCTCGTGACGAC
>CANBQQ010000051.1 GCA_947371715.1 Flavipsychrobacter stenotrophus | reverse complement strand
GCTGATACAATACTATATACCACAACAAATATCTGCGGATCAGCAGTAGCTACTAAAAATATTGTTGTTAATAATTCACCGTACGTAGATACCATATCAGGAGCCAATACAGTTTGCCAGGGGCAGGTGATCACGTTGACCAATACTGTCACCGGTGGCGTATGGACCTCAGACAGTGTTTCGATAGCGACTGTAGATACTGCTGGGGTGGTTACCGGTATATCGGGTGGGGTTGTTACGATATCTTATGCTGCAACAAGCGTGTGTGGTACGGCTACGACTTCTACAACAATTACAGTTAATCCATTGCCGTTGGCCGGCACAATTAGCGGACCAACTCATCTTTGTCTGGCCAGTACAGTTTCATTAACTGCTACTGCTTCGGGTGGGGTGTGGTCGGCAAGTAACGGTGTGGCAACGGTATCACCTACCGGTATTGTTACTACAATCAGTCCGGGTACCGATACCATCTCTTACACCGTTACTAATGCCTGTGGTAGTGTTGCTGCAACACACATAGTAATAGTAGATGCGCTGCCTGATACAGGTATCATTACAGGTCCATCGGCTGTTTGTCGCGGGGCTTCTATCGTGTTGGCAGATACGGTCAATGGCGGAACCTGGAGCAGCAGTAACACAGCTATTGCATCTGTAACAAGCGGTGGCGTGGTGACGGGAATTTCAGCTGGTACGGTGGTTATCAGGTACACAGTAAGCCTTGGTTGCAATGTGCTCTCTGCTCATCATATTGTAACGGTCAATACAGCTCCTGTGCTTACGAGCACATTAACGCCTCCGGCTATCTGTGATAGTACTGTGTTCACTTATCTGCCTTCTACCGTAACGCTTGGTGCGTCGTTTATCTGGAGCAGAGATATCACAACGGGTATTGCCGGCAGCGCAAGCGGCGGCGTAGGTATTATTACTGAGGTGCTGGATAATACTACTGCACTTCCTGTAATCGTAACCTACACTGTTGCGCTTGTGGCCAATGGTTGTGCGGATACGCAGCATGTAGTGGTAAGAGTAAATCCTACACCAACGCTTACCAGTTCGCTTACTGCTTCATTGTGTGGCGGAACTGTATTTGATTATGTGCCATTGAGTGCAACTCCGGGCGCAGCGTATAGCTGGACCAGAGCTGCCGTAACCGGCATCACACCGCCAAGCTCATTTGGTACAGGTGCCATTCATGATAGTGCGGTCAATACTACCGATAGCAATGTGATGGTGGTGTATATATTTACAATTACTGCCAATGGCTGCACTAATACGCAGCAGTTGAATGTGATACTCAGCCCTGGCGCCCACATGCCGCATATTGATATTAAGAGCCCCCCAGTGGTATGTTTGAATACGCTGTATCAAAACTTTGGAACCCTAGATACTGTATATAACGGTGAACATTACACCTGGACTGCTTCCAGTCCTGCTGCTATATGGGCTACGGGAGCGGGTGGTAGAAATAGTTTAGTTAGTTTCTCTACACCAGGTATAGGCTGGATATACCTTACCGCTACCATGCTGTCATCGGGCTGTGCGCAGAGAGATTCTTTCGCGGTGCTGGTTGATGGTGGTATTTCTGATCTGCCTTCTGTTATCTACTTCGATCACCAGTTTGTATGTGCGCCTTCTGATGAAGATACCTACCAGTGGGGATATGATGATGTGATCACACTGGATTCTACATTATTGTCAGGTGAGACCAACCAGAATTATTATAACCCTGCGCCGGACCTTGCAGGTAAGTACTATTGGGTCATTACCACCCGTAATGGATGCTGGCAGAAGACCTATTACAATGGCGCAGTTGCTGTATCTAATGTTGGTACCATACAATGCAATATGAGCATTGTGCCGAATCCTAATAACGGGTCATTTACACTGCAACTTTCCTCTTCTGAAACCGAGCCGGTTCACATGGTTGTAACTGATCTTTTGGGAAGGGTGGTTAAGCAATGGAATACCATGACGAACAGAAAGGAACAGGTGCAAATGAATGTGGCTGCGGGAACATACATGATATCTGCAATAACTGCCGGCGGTAAGGTGACGGAAAGGGTTGTGGTGGGTGAGTAACAATAACAGTTAGTAGAAACGCAAGATTTTGCGTCCTTTACAGCGACACGACCGGAGTTTATGTGCTGCACCCAGCCGCTTGGGGAGACGCAAAATCTTGCGTCTCTACGTACGTGTAGTTTTTGAATTATTACCGGCTAGCCTGACGAAGTGACTTCTGCATAATTATCTATATTTTTTCCAAGAATAAGTATATTGCGACGTAGTACTAATAGTAGTTATAGTGTCTCTGTTTCACAATAAATATAGAGTAGAATCTACCAGGCTAAGATCATGGGATTATAGCAGCAGTGCAGCATATTTTGTTACCCTCTGCACCTTTAACAAGGAACAGTATTTTGGAGCGATCACCAACGAAGAAATGTATTGGTCGTGCTTAGGCATTGTTGCAAATGATTGTTGGCTGGCGATCCCGCAACATTTTCCATTTGTTGACCTGGATGTATTTACAGTCATGCCCAATCATGTGCACGGAATTATTGGGATAAATAGAACATTTGACAACCAAAAGGAACAATCCGGAAATAGTTTTGGTCCGCAGTCGAAAAATCTTGGATCAATCATGCGGGGTTATAAAATTGGGGTAACTAATTATGCCAAAGAAAACAATCTTGCGTTTAAATGGCAGCCTCGTTTTCATGATCATATAATTCGTAATGAAGAGGAATACCTGAAAATAGGGAACTACATTATCACTAACCCAAAAAAATGGAGGGAAGATACATTTTATAGAAAATAATTATCTAACATTAGTACGTAGAGACGCAAGATTTTGCGTCTCCACAGCGACCGGGGCACTGCACACATACAATAGCTGTTTTCATTTGTGTATTTTTAATAACCACCCACAAAAAAAGAGCGCTTCAACCGAAGCGCTCTTTGTATTAATGTTATTCGTTTGATTAGTTAGATGCCGGTGGAGCAACATCAGCTGGTGCATCATCGGCAGCAGCCTTGTTGATCTTGTCGAATTCGAACAGCAATGAGAAACGTACTGTGTTAGACAATGGGTTGCGGGTAGTACCACTGCCCTGTGGAACGATGTATGCCGCATTGATCTGGAATACATTGTACTTAACACCCAGTCCTGCAGTTATGTACTGACGGTCGCCATTGCTTTTGTCTTCGTAGAAGTAACCTGCACGAACAGCGAACTGATCCTGGTACCAATATTCAAGTCCGAGAGAAAGGTCGAGCTTCTGCAACTGGTTGCCGCCACCAAATGATGAAAACACACCGCTGATGATACCTACCTGTGTATCTGAGCTATTCAGCGCAGGTACCAGTAGTTTGTTCACATCAAATGCAAAGGTCATCTTGTTGTACTGGTCGAACTGAGTAGTATACGCTACACCCAGGCCCAGATTCATTGGTATGAAATCCTTTCTGCTTGAGTTGTAAGATATCTTAGAACCAAGGTTACTTACTACTGCACCCAGGTTAAGGGTGTTAACATGGATATCATCTTTTTCTGTTCTCTTTGTGTAAAATACACCAGCGTCGGCAGACAATGCATTACCCGGCTTGTAGTTATTACCTGCAAGGTAGCTTACGCCTGATGCAATAGCAGAGTGGATATACCTGAGGCTTACACCGGTAGAGAAGTTTTCAGACAACTTACGGGAATAGCCTACGTCAAAAGAATACTCACGTGGCTGGCCTGTACCATTAGGGTCGCCTGTATTGGTAGTGTAGTTGATATTACCCAAAGAGAAATAACGCATAGATGCGCTGATCGTCTGGTTGTTGTCCTTGCCTATTTTAGCATAGCCGGAAATATAAGCCAGGAAGATATCCGGAACGAGGTCCTTCAACCATGGAGTATAAGTAGCAGAAATACCATAATTCTTCTCAGAAAAGGCCAGTTTAGCTACGTTCCAGTATTGTGCATTAGCATCGGGAGTGGTAGCAATACCGGCATCGCCCATGGCACCTGCACGGGCATCGGGGGTAATTCTCAGAAAGGGAACCGCTGTTGTAACAAAGTTCTGGGTACCATTAATATTCTGGGCACGGCCGTTAAAAGACACAAGACCGGCTAATAGTGTTAAGCTTGCAATTGCAAAATGTTTTGCCATTTTGTTATTATTGTTTTATTTAAAGTTTTGCAAAAATATTCCTTTTTGCCCACTATCACAATATTTAATTGAGATGCGGCCATTGTATTAACGTATGATTACCAGCTTTTGGTATGCAGACGTCTTATAACCTTTTTCTGTTGATATGTTCATTCTGTAAACATATACGCCTGACGGCAATGGAGATCCGCCATTGTCGGTGCCATCCCAGGTAATATCTGAGCTGCGGCTACCGCCCGGTGTAAAGGTCTCTTTGATCGTTTTGGCCAATGCGCCCGCAGTATTGAATATGGAGATCTCTACATTCATCAACTCGTCGGGGTGGTTGTGTTCGAATACAAAGTGTGTAAGTCCACTGAAAGGATTAGGGTAGTTACCCAGATTCTGGATAGCAAATATCTCACCTTTGATCACCACAAAGTCTACGGATCCTTCACCAACATTATTGTTTACATCCCATGCCTTCACTCTTATGGTATGCACACCATCGGGCAGGCTTGTAAGTGGATACTTTGCAAAGCCTAACTGGAAGGTGTTAGGCGCAGTTTCGTAATAGTCATTTAAAATGTAAGGCAATTCCACATTGCCATCGAGCACAGCTGTAAGGTCATGGCCAATGCCATAACCAGATACATTGATACCCGTTTGCGAACTAAGGATAACGAATAATGACGTGTTAGTGCCTGTAATTCCACCATTGATAAATGCACTATCATTCATAAATGGTCTTACTGTAGGCGGTACATCGTTGTTGACCGGATTGGCAGAGTATCCACCAATGGCCATAGAAGTGTCCATCCCGGCTGCATCTGTGATACCGTTCTCTGCGTAGGTGCTTATTTTGCCCTTTCCGAAGAAGTAATTGATGTCCTTTGGTGTGATAAAAGTAATAGAGAATTGACCATTGGTGACAGAAACCTTACCCTTGTAGATCAGGTTGTCTTGCACCGCAAATGATTTTCTGCTATATCCTGCCGGGAACGAAACGTTTCTTGCCTTATCGAAAAACGACATGGTAAGTGACCCGTTGAAATCATTAATGACGTTATTATTATTGTCGCGTATGGTGCCTTTAATGGTGTACATGCCCAGTGCCCTTACTGTATCGGCAACTTCCATTGTAGCCCCATCAATAATGCTATCAATGGTTACCTTGTTTTCAGGGAAGTTGGGGGTAAGTGCCGGGTCGCCAAGCAGTGTCCATTTACGGAAATTGGCCAGCACAGATTCAGGCTGGAGATTGATGTAGGTCAGGTTCTTTCCCGTTCTTACAGCATCGCCGAAAGTATTCCATCTTCCATTGGCATTCCTTGTGAACTGAGCTTCTACATACTCCCTATTCATATCTTTATTATACGACGAGAATACAGCCTGAGTAGTGGTGATCATAGCTATAACGCCACCTTTGGTGTCAAACAGCAACTGCTCTGCTGCAGAGATAAATTCAGGATGATCGAACTGGCCGAAATCGCAGGTTGCAGTGATCATGAACGGCAGTTTGTCAATGTTAGCCCATTGGCTGTAATCGTCTTGCGTCAATATGCGCTCATGCGCCAGCAGATCGTTACGGCCATGGCCATTGTAGTTGATCATGAACGCCCCCTTGTAGATCTGGTCATTGAGCGATGTATTGGCATTAGGGCACCTGTCACCTGCGGGAGTGTTTACAAAGGGGATAACATCGAGGTATACCTTCTGTTCATTGTACAGATTTTTAGTACTTTGAACGAGTTGTGCGCAAACCAGTTCTGCATCATCAGCATGAAACCCTGCCCCATCGTTATTATCAGCGGCAAAGGTGGTTGACAGGCGCCATGGCCCCAGTGTAGCAGGAGATTTATAATGAATGATCTTATCTACAACGTCATTAGCAACAGTCAGGTTTCTTGCCGATATACGACCACTGCCAATGTCTAGTGCGTTAACTACAGAAGCATCTTCAATATTTTCCGAGTCGTCAAGGAATCCATAAAAATCATCACTAAGGAAGCTGTTGATAGAATTAGAGTCATTGGTAGATTCAAACGTTGGCACCAGGTTGGCATTGTTAGCTACACGATGCTTATAGTCATAAGAAGCACTTCCCAAAAGCAACAAGTAGCGCGGTATGTCAGCACTGTCAGCACCTGCATTCTTATACATCATGCGCACATAATCCCTAACTGCGCTTAAGTCCTGTGCTCCCGATGAAAACTCGTTGTAAATATCACGTGTAGTAGCTATTGCTGTACGCAGGTGGTCGTGGCTGGCATGGAAGTCGGCCAGTCTCTGTGCTGCCTGCAGTAATGATACGTCAGTAACTATGATCAGGTCTGCCGCGGTGCTGGCATGCAGGTTCTGGTTAGGTACACCGCCAATGTAGTACGCGCTGTACAGGCCCTCACTATTCATAGCCACAAATTCATGTAGCATATTGGCATTCTGAGTAAATGAATAGGTACTGCCCGAAAGTGTTCCCTGCATCATTATGGGGTGCAGATGGTCAGTTACATCCCACACTTTTGTAAAGCCGTTAGCGTTGGTCAACTGGTAGTTGGTGATCTTTCCCGCACCGGTTGTCGACCAGTCTCTGAAATTAAGCTGGTTGCCACCAATGTTCAGATTTCTGCGACCATTCAACTCTATATAATCAAGATAACCCTTGGCAGAAGGGTCGCCCGCTGCTGCATTGAAAGTAATAGTGACGTTGGCTGTGCTTGAATTACAAGGTACGGTCCAGGTAGGTGCACGATGTGTCAATAAGATATCTGCTGCTGTTGGTGTAGGGGTGTCAAAAAGTGCATTGCCCATTGGTACACCATTCAGTGTAGCTACAATCGTGCTGTTTGCTGCTTCCTGGTGGCAGGCAAACTTTACTTTGCACTCCAGTGTTGAAATATTATCGCCGAGGTCGAAACTGTAAGATTTGGTACCAATATTAATGTCCGGAGAGTATTTATCATTGAACCAGCTTTTGCTGTAGCCTGTAGGGTTGATCAGGTCCTGATCATTGACATCGAAGAAGTTGAAGGTTGTAGCTGTGGTATTTGGTGTTGGTACAGAACTCTGGTTCTGAACCCTTGCACCAGCACCATTATTGAAGGTGATGAAATAATAAGCGGTATCAGTATATAGATTGTTGAGGTGTGTAAACCGCTGTCTGGCGCTGTCTTTCACCATTGCTGTAGGGCCGGAGCCATAAAATACTACGTAGTCGCCTGTGTTAAAAGCATTGTCACCGCCATCGTTTACCCATATGTTATTCTCCGCAAGGTCATTGATCCTTGGCTGTGCATTATCTTCAGACAGCATAGTGCCGCCATTACCAAAGATCCTGATGTTGGCGGGATTGATATCTGCAAGATTTACGCCCATGGAAGTAAAAAAGGCACCATCAAGTTTATATAAGCCTGTTCTGGTAAGCCCTATTTTATACCATGTGCCGGTAGAAAGAACAGAATTGGTTACTGAAGTAGTTTTTGATGCAGTGGTGGTGGCCGGCAGTTCAGCTTCGGTAATATCAAGTGTAAAACCGGTTACCTGGTCTGCAATGCCTGCAATAGCTGTTGCTTTGTAGGCAGGTACGCTGATCACAGCAAAGGGCCTCTTTCTATCCATGCCCAGTCTTACCACCACATCGTTTTGGTTGCCGGTTGCCGCATCGGCAGGCAGAGCAACACCGGTGGTATAGGTAATGCCTGAAATTACAACCTGTGGTTTGGCATATGTTTTCAACCATACCTTTTCGCTTACATAGCCTGTATGTATATTGTTACTGCTTACCTGATAAGAAGAGGTGTAGGCATGGGCGGGTGCTGCTGCGGCAAGCGACAACAGCAAAAGGGTAGAATAGTTAATAATTAATTTTTTCATATAACCAGAAGGTGATAATATTTTTGAAATTTTCAACCGGCAAAAAACCACTTTCTCAAAATTACTTAAATATGGTCAGAAAGGCTGAGAAACGGCAATTGCCATGGTATAACAACGATAAAATTTAACGTATATTTTGTGTGGATAAAAGAATTATTTACGTAAATTTTATTTTTGTGGTTGGGAATGCTTGAAAATCTGAAAAGAAAGTACTAACATTGTTCCTTGATTTAACAGTTTGTCAGACTAATACCGTCAAATCTTTGAGTTTTATTATGAAAAGAAAATTAATAGGCGTCACTTTACTGTGTATTGGAGTTTCCACACTTTTTTCTGCTTGTACATCCCGTTCACGTAAGGAAGGTAAGGGAGATGGGTTTTCTAACACTACCGGTTGGCCATTGAATGATCGCCGCTGGGGTGGTTTTGATGTGGCTTTAGGATATCAGGGTCAGCAGACCCCGGTGGGTATGACTCTGGTTCAGGGTGGCCGTTTCACTATGGGTGCCAAGGACGATGAATTGGTAACCGGAGAAAACAACAATAACAGGCGTACAGTTTCTGTTTCTTCATTTTATATGGATGAAACCGAATTAGCTAATATCAGCTATCGCGAATATATCTATTGGTTAGGCCGTGCTTATGCAAATGACCTTCCTGAAGTAGTAGCCGCAGCATTGCCCGATTCTACTGTATGGCGCTCTCCATTGGGTTATAACGAGCCTTACGTGAAGAACTACTTCCGTGCGGCTGCTTATGATAACTATCCGGTTGTGGGTGTTAACTGGTACCAGGCAAGCGATTATTGCAAATGGCGTACAGACCGCGTGAATGAGTATTTGCTCATTGCAGCAGGCGCGTTGCAGCCAAACGTTAACCAAACCGGTGAAGACGTATTCACTACTGAAACTTACATCAACGGTCAGTACCAGGGTACTAACGGTGGTCGTCAGAAATCAGATCTTGATGCGAACGGATCAGGTACACGTCCTTACAACTATTCTGACGGTATCTTTATGCCGGACTATCGCCTGCCAACAGAAGCTGAGTGGGAATATGCCGCTCTGGGTTCTGCAGGTAATAACCCGGCTCCTGAAACTAAGCGTCGTCGTGGTGAAGAAGTTGTTACAGATAATAACGTATATGGCTGGGGACCTAGAAATACTACCCGCTACGATATCCACAATATGTATCAGGGTGAGTTCATGGGTAACTTCATGAGAGGTGCCGGTGACTACATGGGTGTTGCAGGTGGTTTGAATGACAATGCTGATATCACTGCAAAGGTTAGAACATACCATCCGAATGCGTTGGGTCTGTATAACATGGCCGGTAACGTTAATGAGTGGGTTATGGATACTTACCGTCCTAACTCTCACGACGATGTTGATGGTTTCCGTTCTTTCCGTGGTAATGAGTATATGAGGCAGCAGTTCCAGGAAGATGGTACAGTAGAAGAAAGAGATTCTACAGGTCACGTTCCTTACCAGAGAGTTCCTGCTAACGAATCATCACTACAGGGTCGCCAGATCAGAAGTTCTAACCTTTATTCTTATAAAGATGGTGATACTTCTTACGCAGGTGGACAGTTGGACAAGATGAACTATGGTCAGTATCAGTATGGTATCAACACTTTGATCAATGATTCTACTAAGGTTTACAAGGGTGGATCATGGGCAGACCGTGCTTATTGGCTGGCTCCAGGTACACGCCGTTACATACAGGGTAATTTGTCATCAAACACCATCGGTTTCCGTTGCGTAGTTGATCGTCTTGGTAGCCCTAATGGTAACAATGAGCCTGCAGGTAACGGCTTTGGTCGCGAGAAGAACCGCAGACGCTAATTACTACCAATAACTAAAATTGAATAACTCTTTGCAACCCCCTTCGTAATAAGAAGGGGGTTGTTTATTTTTACAGTAATTACTTCAATAAATTGACCGGTTGTGGAAATAAAGGAATTGTATGAACGCTATCTCAGGTATCCTTCTGTACAGACAGATACCCGGAAGATAAAGCAGGGAGATATTTACTTCGCTTTGAGCGGACCTAATTTTGACGGCAATACCTTTGCCGCCGAAGCACTGCAAAAAGGCGCGGCATATGCCGTTATAGATAAGGCAGAATTTGCACTGAATGACAAGTGTATCGTAGTCAATAATACACTGGAAACACTACAACAGTTGGCTAAGTACCACAGGCAGCAACTGGAGATCCCTTTTATTGCTATTACCGGGTCTAACGGCAAGACAACTACCAAAGAGTTGCTGGCAGCCGTATTGAGCCGTAAATATGTCACTTATGCTACAGAGGGCAACCTTAACAACCATATAGGTGTACCGCTTACCATCCTTAAAATAAAGAAGGATGCGCAGATGGCCATTATAGAGATGGGTGCCAATCACCAAAAAGAAATAGCTTCTTATTGCGAAATAGCGCTGCCCGATTATGGTGTGATCACCAATTGCGGTAAAGCACATATAGAGGGCTTTGGCGGCATAGAAGGCGTAAGGAAAGGAAAGGGTGAGCTGTATGATTTTATCCGTGAAACAGGCGGGACCATTTTTCTGAATACTGATCTTGAATACCTGGAACCAATGGCTGATGGCATTAGTGAGCAGATAACCTATGGATCTCACCCGGCAGGCTATACAGGGAGACCCGTGATGAACGGGGTATTTCTGAACGTAGAGGTAGATACAGATGATGAGCCGGTGACCTTGACCACTCACCTGGTGGGCGAATATAATTTCCCTAATGTACTGCTGGCGGTAGCTGCAGGTGAACATTTTGGTGTAAGTCTTGAGGAAATACAAGCAGCACTTGCTGCCTACAACCCCGACAACAGCCGATCTCAATGGCTGAAAAAGGGCACTAACCAGGTAATACTGGATGCATATAATGCTAACCCCACCAGTATGAAGGCCGCAATTGAAAATTTCGCTGCGGCAGACCTACCGGGTAAAATGTTGTGGATAGGCGGTATGAGGGAAATGGGCACCGAAGAGCAGCATGAACATGCCGAGTTGGTGTCATTGATAGACAAATATCGGTGGGCAGGCGTAATACTGGTTGGTAAGGAGTTTGCTACTGTGAGAGGCAACCATATGTGGTTTGAAACCTCAGCAGATGCAGCTGCGTATGTGGCGCAAAATCCTCCGGTCAACAATTCCATATTGATCAAAGGCTCGCGTGGCAGTAAAATGGAAGTGATGGCAGCCGCACTGCCCGAATAGTAAGTGCAAATGGGTGCTTTGAATTGCTGTACCCTACCGTTTGTGGAGACGCAAGATTTTGCGTCTCCACATAACATGAGCCATCGGGATGTATGCGCTTTGAATACACACTACACATTAGCGCTCCGATTTTAAAGTATTTGTATTAGGTTTGTTTTGTCATTTATACAATAAGCATGGATAAGGTATCAATACTCAAAGAAAAGATAAAAGAAGCCCACCTGGGTGGTGGTGTAAAACGTATAGAATCGCAGCACAAAAAAGGCAAGCTCACCGCCCGC
>CANBQQ010000050.1 GCA_947371715.1 Flavipsychrobacter stenotrophus | reverse complement strand
TTTTTTCATAAGACCGATTTTAATATGAATTTATACGTCACTAAAAAATCAAAAAAAACAAATTAACGAAAAGCAAATACAGCAATATTGTTAATCGTTAGTTAATTGCAATTTACTGCAATTGTTTGATATTCAGGCATATACACCTTCAGTATATATACTAGCATTAAATACTTAAAATCAGCTATTTAACTAAATGTATTATATAAATAATGTTTACACTTTATAACTCATTGATTTTTAAACTACTAATTTACTACTAATGTAAAAATCCAATTATTATATAACATTTTTAACTATTATGCCGTGAAAAATAACAAGTGGTTATTATTTTTTATGACACTTTCATGACATTAAAAACATACTGATCAGATGATACAAAAATTTTATAGTGATCAAATGTTCATTGCTAGATCAGAATACCATTACCACCTCGGCCCTACCGTAGCCATATGGTAACCGTAGACTATTAACAAGCCGACATAGCCACCTCCTTACAAACTTCTGTACCTTTGCAACAATGCAAAACACAAAATATGCGGTTAGCGACATTCTGTCTAACCTGAAGATCGATGCCCTTAACGATATGCAACTGGCTTCAATAGAAGCAAACAAGTCAAATAATGATGTTATACTACTTTCTGCTACAGGCTCCGGCAAAACCCTTGGGTTCCTGCTGCCCATTTTAGAGCAGATTGACGAAGCCAACAAATTAACTCAGGCATTGATCATCGTTCCATCACGTGAACTCGCCATACAGATCGAACATGTCTTTAAGCAAATGGGCACCGGGTTGAAGATAACGTGCTGCTATGGCGGCCACCTTAGAGAAACTGAAGAAAATAATCTTATTCAACCACCCGCTGTAATTGTTGGCACTCCAGGCAGGCTTGCCGATCATATTCGCCGCGGCAACATTACCGTCGATGCCATAAAAATGTTGGTGTTGGACGAGTTCGACAAATCGTTAGAACTGGGTTTCCAGGCAGAAATGTCGTTTATAGTAGAGTCTCTGAAGAACCTCAAAAAACATATGCTCACCTCGGCTACAGAAGCAGTAGAGGTGCCGGATTTTGTGAGAATGAAGGGCGAGATAAAACTCAATTTCCTTACGGGTGAAGAAGTTGCCGAAGAAAGGCTGACAACTAAAACGGTAATGTCCGACGGACGCGACAAACTGGAAACATTGTTCCGTTTGATATGTATGATAGGTAACCGCTCAACTATTGTCTTCTGCAACCACCGCGAATCGGTAGAGCGTACCAGCGAGTTTTTGGCGGGCAAGGGTATCATCAATGAGTTTTACCATGGCGCTATGGAGCAACAGGAAAGAGATAGCGCCCTGTGCAAATTCAGGAACGGCACTTGCAATGTACTGGTCACAACCGATCTCGCATCGCGCGGACTGGACATCCCCAACATACGCAACATTATACATTATCACCTGCCGCATACCGAAGATATATACACCCACAGAAATGGCCGTACTGCCAGGATGGATGCAACCGGCACAACTATTATTATCCTGTCACCCGACGAATCATTGCCGGAATACGTGAGTGAGGAGGTAGAACAGATAACGCTACCGGAAAATGCCGAACTACCCGAAAAACCAAAGTGGACTACCCTCTTCATAGCAGCCGGTAAAAAGGACAAGGTGAATAAGGTAGACATAGTTGGCTTCCTGGGTCAGAAAGGGGAACTCAAAAAGGAAGACATTGGCCTGATCGAAGTGAAGGACTTCTTCTCTTTTGTAGCTGTAAGGAAAACCAAAGCCGCTGATGCATTGAACCTGGTAAAACATGAAAAGATAAAAGGCAAAAAAGTGCGTATTGATATCGCAAAATAATTGGACGAATTGGCCATGCGCCTGATATGAATAAAATAGTAAAAGTAAAAGGCACCCATGGGTGCCTTTTACTTTTACTATTGTCTTTAGAGCGACTTCAACCAATGAACCACTTCATCACGGGTCTTGCCTAGCTTTTTCTGTATACGTCCCAGCAACTCATCATCCTGGCCTTCTTCGTATTCCAGTTCATCGTCGGTAAACTCTGCATGAGCCTGTTTTACTTTGCCCTTCATTTCATTCCATTTACCTTTTAATTCCAGCTTATCCATGTTTTCAAATTTTTAGATAGCTAAGAATCTATAAAATCTATGCCAGTACACCAGAGCTAACCCTTTAAGCCGCAGGTAATATTATTGTAAATGTCGATCCTATCCCAGGAGTACTCTCCACCGTTATGTCGCCACCATTAGATCGTACAAATTCGTAGCATAGCAGTAATCCAATACCAACTCCTTTTTCACCCTTTGTACCCCACGAAACATTATCTATTGCAGAAGTAAATAGCTTGCGTTTCTGATCATTACTCATGCCTACTCCTGTGTCTGATACTGAAATATGCACCATAGTCAAGACCTTTTCAGATGTTATGGTCACGGACCCGCCGTCATTAGTAAACTTGATGGCATTACTGATGAGATTCCTTATCACCACATCTATTTGCCCGGCATCTGCTATTGCCATTGTATGTTCAACAACATCATTTCTTAATGTTATCTGTTTCTTTTCCGCATTACTTTGTGCTATAACAACATTATCATTGGCGATATTCCATAGATCCACTTGTTCAGCTCTTAAACTTTCCGACCCTTTTATGTGGCTCCTCGACCACTTCAGCAGGTTGTCGATCAGCATGTTAAGTGAACCAAGTTGTTTATTCATTGCAGGGCTTAGGGCAAGGAAACGATCATAGGGAAGATCACCCTCGTTCAGCATATCCACTGTGGTGATGAAAGCATTTAGGGGCCCACGCAGATCGTGTGAAAGTACAGAGAAGGTAGTGTCCTTAAATAAGTTCAGTTCTTCCAGTTTTGTTGCCTGTAATTGAATGGCGTCTTTCTGCGCCGATACTAATGCATTATTCTGCTTCTCCTTTTGCCTGCTGCGATAGAGCAAAACAACGATCACTACAAGAAGACAAAGCGCAGATGCCAACCCAATCATTACGGCTTTTTGCCTGCTGCTGTTGCTGCGCGCAATAACTTTGTCTTTATTAAGCAATTCTATCTGGCTTTGCTTTTTCTGCAGCTGATAGTCGAACTGCAGTTGCTCTATTTCACGCTTGCTCTTATCACTTCGCAGTGTATCCCTCAGATCAACAGATCTTTTATAGAATATAAGAGCATTCTTGTAATCATTAAGCTTTTCATATCCATCGCTTATAGTCTCGGCAGCCTCAGCTGCCTGCTCTTTGATTCCGTTTTGCATAAACAGATCATAAGATCGTTGAAGATATTTGATTCCCTCTGCAGCTTTACCGGTTTCTACCAATATGCGTCCCACCCCCAGTTGTGCTGATAAGAAAATATTTGTCTGCCCGGTCTTTTCGGCACCCGCCATACTCTCCCTATACGCTGCAAGTCCCTTGTCGTATTTCTTTTGCAGCCAGTATATTTCAGCTATATCTACTGTAGCTATATTATGCCAATACTGGTCGTGTGCTGAATCAGCAAGGGCAAGGGCTTTATAAAAATAGACAAGTGCGCTGTCTTGCTCATTCATCTGCCCAAACACACCTCCAATATTGGCATAGGTTGATAGTCTGACCGGCGTTTCTTTTATACCGTCCAATGAAGCTACACACCTGGCTATAAATTCCTTTGCCTTTTTATGATCATTGAGTAACGCATAAGTTGCAGCAATCCTGCTGAGCGTAATGCCTATATTTTCTTTTTCATTGATCTTTTCCTGAACCTTCAGTGCTTCAAGAAAATACTTTATAGCTTCTGCGTGATTACCCTTCTCAGAGTATATTGTACCAATACTTGACAACGCCTTACCCTTCTGTTCATCATAGGCGTTTGCTTTT
Organism: Flavipsychrobacter stenotrophus; assembly: GCA_947371715.1. Taxonomy (GTDB): domain Bacteria; phylum Bacteroidota; class Bacteroidia; order Chitinophagales; family Chitinophagaceae; genus Flavipsychrobacter; species Flavipsychrobacter stenotropha_C. Next base: position 7,671 of record CANBQQ010000050.1, on the reverse strand, counting down.
TTTGTATAGGTCAGTATCAGATTAAAGTACTTTAATGCCGAGTCATACGCTACGTTACGATAATATACTATAGCAATAATATTAGCCCCCTTTATTCTACCAAGGTAGTCACCTGTCTTTTCATAAATAGCGTCAGCCTGCCGTACAAGTACCATCGCATTATCTGGCTGAGCTTTATAAACACACACATATGCCATTTGGTTCAGCGCGTCAGCTTCACCTTTCAAATAGTGTATCGTTTGAGAAAGTGACTTTGCCCTTTTGGTTAAGGCATCCATTGAATCGAGGCTTTGTCCCTGATACTCCTTTCCCACCCTAAGCATTAAATTTACCTTATTAGTATCATCATGCGCGTATTCGGTCAAAGCGCCCCTAAGACTATCCAGCTTCTCGGCGGATACATTGGAAGAAGTGAGCAGTAAGCACACAGAAAGAAAGACAATTAGCTTCCAGGTGGAAGACAGACAATTGAGAGACAACATAGAAAACCGTTTTCAAGGATACGTCACAAGATACAAATGTTCTTCATTTTATATAACTCACACCTATCCCATGCTGAGCGAACTCTCACGACTTCGCTCCACCGGTAGAGAATCTCCCGAAAACAGAAAACAGACAAATATAAAATACGCCCCATTTCTACAAACGCACCCACCAAAAGATATCCACATTTTGTTAATGTTCTTTTCCATCTAACAATGCCATTGTAAATTGCTCCCGATTTGCCACATTCTCTTTATGCATCTCATCCGGCATCAGGTTGTTCCTTTCTCTTGAAAACTATTGGCTCAAATTAGCAACAACTGGCGGAAAAGTGCAGAAAAACTGCGGAAAACTGCGGAAACTGGCGATTTTTAAAAACAACTGAAACACCTTACCACAAAGGCACTGGCAGGAAACGCACCAAAAAAAACTGCCGGAAACGCAAAAAATCCGCCAATGGCGGAAAACCATCCAACAACACCAAACTGCCTACAAAAAATCTAATGCAGTACATTAATTCATTGCCCCCCAAACCGCTCTCCGCTCTTTCGCTCCCCGTACTCATTTCATAGGGCACGATCGGGCATCCCCCAAAAACACAACCAAATGAAATACAACACCTTACACCATCCCCATGCCCGATTAGAATTTCATTTCCATCGGGCATTACCCCTAAGATCGCCCGTTGTCGGTCTCTGACCGACGACCATCGGGCCGGTCCTCTTTGAGAAAAACAATTATCGGGCATCCTTAAATCCTTTAATCCTATAAATCCTGGTTCAGACAACCCCCATCGGGTACAATCGGACATACCCCAAAAACACAACCACATGGAAAACAACACATTACACCAAACCAATGCCCGATTAAAATTTCATTTCCATCGGGCATCACCCCTAACATCGCCCGTTATCGGTCTCTGACCGACGACCATCGGGCCGGTCCTCTTTGAGAAAAACAATTATCGGGCATCCTTAAATCCTTTAATCCTATAAATCCTGGTTCAGACAAACACATCGGGCACAATCGGGCATAACCCAAAATCACAACCAAATGAAATACAACAACTTACACCAACACCATGCCCGATTAAAATTCCATTTCCATCGGGCATTACCCCTAAGACCGCCCGTTGTCGGTCTCTGACCGACAACCATCGGACCGGTCCTCTTTGAGTACGCAACCGCGCACTCTCCTCTTTTTGAAAGAGGAGTACCCGCCTTTTCGGCGGGGGAGGTGATTATATCGGACATCCTTAAATCCTTCCATCACGCGAATCAAGGTTCATACAAACACTTCCCTACTCTTTCCCCTTAATTTCATAAATTTGCAGCCATTATATGTCAAGCCAAAAATTCATTCGTTTCATTTTCATAATTGCCGCAGTGGTAATTGGTGCGCTATTAATAGTAGGTGCTACCCAACCACGCAGCATCACAGCCTCCAGGTCTATTCTAATAAATGCACCTAAAGATTCGGTATTTACCCAGATGATACATTTTAAGAATTGGCCCAACTGGAGTCCGTGGAGCAGGTTGGATACCAGCATGAAAAATGAATTTACCGGTGTAGACGGACAACCCGGCAGCACATACCACTGGATGGGCGATGAACGTAAAACCGGAGAGGCAGAGATCACCAATATGAAGGTGACCGGCACGGAAATGCAGTTTTCCTTTAAACTGATTAAGCCGGAAGCACCTGGCGCTACCGGCACGTTGAGCGCTGTAGATACCATTGGCGGCACAAAGGCAACCATAAGCTTTACCAATCATTACGACTACCCATGGAATGCCATCATCATCTTCACCAACCTGGATAAGTTGATGAGCAAAGACCTGGAAAACGCCATGAAGAACCTGAAACAGGTGGCTGAAAAGAAATAAAAGAGAACAAATTCCTACTTCCTCTTAATTACATACAACATACACACCAATCAATTATTTTTGCAGCATGCAAGCAACACTTAGCGAACAGGAAGTAATACGCCGGGAAAAACTGGTAGAACTCAGATCTTTGGGAATAGACCCATATCCAGCTCCATCATATAAAATCACGCATACCGCAGTACAAATAAAACAGGGTTATTCTGAGGAAACCAAAGAAGAATATAAAGAGATCTCTTTAGCAGGAAGGATCATGAGCCGCCGTGATATGGGCAAGGCCAACTTCGCGGTGCTACAGGACGAAACAGGAACTATACAGATATATATAAAGCGCGACGAAATATGCCCGGGTGAAGACAAGAGCATGTTCGATACCGTTTGGAAGAAATTGCTGGACCTGGGCGACATTATTGGTATTAAGGGATATGGCTTTATCACCAAAACCGGTGAAACTTCGGTTCACGTAGAGTCGTTTACCTTGCTTACCAAGGCACTCCATCCATTACCATCTGTTAAGGAAAAAGATGGTGAGGTGTTTAATGAAGTAACAGATCTTGAATTCAAATATCGTCAGCGTTATGCTGACCTGATCGTGAATCCATCGGTACGTGATACATTTACGAGGATCACTAAAATGAAGAATGCCATCCGCACTTTCCTTAATGATCGCGGAGGATTGGAAGTCGACACTCCAGTATTGCAGAGCATACCGGGTGGTGCATTAGCACGTCCGTTCATCACTCACCACAATGCACTGGATATACCATTGTACCTGCGTATAGCTAATGAGCTGTACCTGAAAAGGCTGATAGTAGGTGGATTCCCTTGGGTATATGAGTTCAGCCGAAACTTCCGTAATGAAGGTATGGACCGTACGCACAACCCTGAGTTTACTATTCTTGAATTCTATGTAGCCTATAAAGACTACCTGTGGATGATGGACACTACAGAAAAGATGCTGGAAGAAACCGCCATTGCTACCAACGGCGTATCTACCAGTGTAATAGATGGTGTAGAGATAGACTTCAAGGCCCCTTACAAGCGCATTAGCATCTATGATGCAATTCATGAGCATACCGGTTATGACATCAGCCAGATGGATGAAGCCGGCCTGCGCGATGTATGTAAGGCACTACACATACAGGTAGATGCTACGATGGGTAAGGGTAAGCTGGTGGATGAGATATTCGGCGGCAAGTGCGAGAAGCACTATGTGCAGCCAACATTTATTATAGACTACCCTGTGGAGATGAGTCCGCTGACCAAGAAGCACCGTGAGAAGGAAGGACTGGTAGAGCGCTTTGAACTGATCATCAACGGTAAAGAAATAGCCAATGCTTATAGCGAGTTGAACGACCCTATAGACCAGCGCGAACGTTTTGAAGAGCAGCTGAAGAACATGGAACGTGGAGATGATGAGGCAATGTTCATAGACAATGACTTCCTGCGGGCATTAGAGTACGGTATGCCACCAACAGCGGGTATTGGTATTGGAATAGAGCGCCTTGCAATGCTCTTGACTGGTAATGTATCTATACAAGATGTATTGTTCTTCCCACAGATGAGGCCGGAGAATGTAGCATAGTTATAAACGGCGCAGCTAACTTATTTGGACTAATCAGAACAAATGGAAGAGTACGGCACTAATAACACGTCATTGCGCCGTTAGGTGCAAAAGGTTTGTAGCGTTACATAGCCCCTCTCTCACCCGCGAGCCGTAGGTTTGCGCCCAATTGTAAATGTGATATCTTTTTAATATCGGATTGATATAAATACACAATAAGTAGCATAGTGAAAACAATAATCCTCTCCATATTATTATTAGCAACTATCCCGGTAAGCGCACAAACTTACCGGGATACCATTGCTGCTTACCAGAAGCAGTATACGAAAGAATTGCTGGAGGATGCGCGCAGCCCTATTAAAGCCGCCGATGTAAAATTCATGCACTTCTTCCCGACTGATCGCAGTTATTGCACGTGGGCAGATGTTAAGGTAACGGTAGGCAATAAACCATTTCTCATCAACACCCATAGCGGCAAGCAAAAGCCATTTAAAGAATACGGCACCATTACCTTTTCTATCCACGACACCATTCAAACACTGCACATGTACCAGAGTGTGGACATGCTAAGCGGCCGCCCTACAACCGATGATCTCTTTATTCCGTTCACAGATCTCACCAATTACGAAACCACATTTGCCGGCGGACGTTATATTGACCTGTCTGTAAAAGACATCGTCAATAACAAACTACTGGTAGACTTCAACAAGTGCTACAACCCTTATTGCGCTTTTGCAGAGGGCTACTCCTGCCCTATTCCACCCGATGAAAATTCATTACATATGCCCATTCTGGCAGGAGAAATGATGTTTAGTAAGCATATGGGATACTAAAGGAGCGCGGAGAAAGCGAGCGTAAATAGATCTAGGGTTTCTTTGTTTCTTTCAGTTTCTTTGCTTCTTTCTTAAAGTACCCTCTTGTGAGTACATTATGTTTCAGTGCTTCCATATCCTGGCTGAATGCGGCAGTTCCCTTTTCAATATTTACCATGCTATTATTCAGTCTTGATACAAATTGAGTGTCGCGAAGCATAGTGTGAATAGCACCTTTACCATAAAACATATCCTGATGTAGCTGCTGTACCACACTATCTATTGCTGCAATAGCGGTAACCGATTCTTTAGAAGCTTTATCTATATTCTCAATGGCCTGCTTTATGTCTGCCGCAGCTTTCTCATCAGTCAGCAACATACCCGCAGTACCCTTGCCTTCATGCAGATCCCTGGCAATATCATGAATCACGTCGGTCAGCTCATTGATCTTTACAGACGCCTCTTTAATGTTATTGATAGAGACTTTAAGGTTAACAGGTATGGTAGTGTCATTGAGAATACGCCATAGCGCCTTACTGTTGTTGAGCTGGTCTACAGTATTCACCAGCTTAAAAGAGAGTACCTCCACATTATTATTGGTGCTGGACAATTTCTCCATCATCTCATCGGTATAAGGAGCTTTTCGGGTATAGAGCAATCCCCCCTCGACAATAACGGGAGATGACAGCTTATTGGGTGTTATATTGATCACCTTATTCCCCATTAGTCCGTCGTTACCAATAGCAGCAATAGAGTTTTGGTGAATGTAGGGCTGCATGTTCTTATCAATAACCAGCACTACTTCTACCGTAGTGTCATCAATAACTTTGATCTTATCCACCACGCCAACCTGTATGCCTGAGAACCTTACATTATTACCCGTAATAAGTCCGTTGATGTTGGCGAACCTTGCGCGGACGTAAAAATTAGACCCAAAAAAATTCTGGTTCCTCCCTATAAGATAGAGCGATATGATCACAATGACTAAAGCCACAGATATGAACAGCCCCAATTTTACGTTATTAAGTGTATCCTTTGCCATAATATTTTATTCAAAAAACTGCTTAATATTTTCATCGTCCGAAGTACTCAACTCATCATAAGTACCCAATGCATAACATACACCATTAACTAGAAGAGCGATCCTGTCAGCTGTCCGTTTCACACAATTCATGTCATGCGAAATGATGATTGACGATGTGCGGTACTTATGCTGTATATCTGTCATCAACTTGCTGATCTCTCTTCCGGTTATCGGGTCAAGCCCTGTTGTTGGTTCATCATACAGAATGATCTCAGGATTCAGTATAAGTGCTCGTGCCAGCGCTACTCTTTTCTGCATCCCCCCCGATAATTCCGATGGCATCATGTCAACTGTTTGCGCCAGCCCCACATTGGTCAAGGTTTCTATGACCCGTCTATTCACCTCTTCGCGGCTAAGATCGCCCAGATGTCTCCGCATAGGAAATTGCAGGTTTTGCCGTATGGTCATGGAGTCATAGAGTGCATTACTCTGAAAAAGGAACCCGATATGCGACCTCAACTCATCCATATGTTTGTGATCGAGTCTATCAATATTCTTACCCAACACCTCTATGGTACCACTATCTGCCTGCAGCAACCCTATTATGCATTTGATCAACACAGACTTTCCACTACCCGACTTTCCCAGTATAACCAAACTCTCCCCTCTCTTCAATTCAATGCTGAACCCATTCAACACTATGCGATTACCAAACCCTTTTTTAAGGTCTTTAATGACGATGACTGGAGCATTATTGTTTGCAACTGCTTCCTGCTTTATATTTTCCGTTGTTGTCATCATTGATCAGTTTAAGCCCAATACATCTGTTATCTGCACCGCCAGCAGATCAATGATAAAAACAGCTACAGAAGAAATGACAACCGCCGAATTGGCCGCCCTGCCCACACCTTCTGTACCCTTAGAAGAATTATAGCCCTTATAACAACCGATGATACCAATAGCAAAACCAAAGAAGAAGGTCTTGATAATAGCAGGCAGCACATCACCAAAATGAAGCGTATTAAAGACCTCAAAGAAGTACAAATTAAGACTTGTATGATCACGAATATTGACACCAAGATAAGACCCATACAGCCCTATGGCATCAGACATAATAGTTAACACAGGCAACATAAGTGTAGCTGCCAATACACGGGTAACAATAAGATATTTGAATGGGTTGGTACCCGAAACCTCCATTGCGTCGATCTGTTCGGTTACCTTCATAGAGCCCAGCTCTGCACCCATACTGGAGCTGATCTTACCCGCAAATATCAACGCTGAGATAACAGGACCTATTTCCCTGACTATAGCCAGGCTCACCATAACAGGCAACTTGGAGACCACTCCATAGGTAAGTAGTGTGGGCCGCAACTGCATAGTGAGTACAAGACCCATTATAAACCCGGTAACACCAATAAGGGGCAATGAGTTGTACCCGATGATAAAACATTGGCGAATAAATTGCCGCACTTCATATCTGGGGCTGAGCAATTCCTGCAAATAGCGGTATACGAACCTGGCTACAGATCCTGTTTCGGATAAAAATGATCGTATAGATGTAGCTATTTTCATGGAGCCTGAGACAGACACAAAAATAGACAGATAGCATACTATACCATATGAACCGGATCACTTGTAAAGATGACCTTCATCATGCGGGTTGGACAGGTTGAAGTATTTCAGACGAAGTTAACTTCAGCAATCTATGTTTTTGTTCCATAGCCGCGGCATAACCTAGTTCAAAAAGTTGATCTGCCCGCTTGATGTCGAACATGCCGAAACCGGCCAGCTGCGGTTCTATGAAGATGTTACAAAGGGAGGCGCGCTCTTGTACACCTGCAGCAATGACCATATGAAAGCATTGATCTATCACTGATACTTTGCCTTGTTTCAGCTTGT
>CANBQQ010000049.1 GCA_947371715.1 Flavipsychrobacter stenotrophus | reverse complement strand
CTTGGCTTTGAGCGCATGGTACTCTTCGTCACCGGCATGACCAACATCCGCGACGTAATACCTTTCCCAAGAACACCAAAGAACGCTGAGTTTTAATTGAGTTATAGTATTTATGGAAAAGGTCGCCTGAACGGGCGACCTTTTTTTGTTTATTTCAATTTCTCAAAACACATACTCCAACCTTAAATTAAACAGATTATTGAACTGCCCCTGGTTGCCATAGCTATACCCTATGGGTATCCTCTCCGGTGGCCTAATTGACGTAAGCGAGTACTGGTAGCGGATATTGGCCAGCAGATTTTTATACAAGTGGCGGGTAAGTCCTACTGTGAAGTCGATATCAGATGTATTAAAGCGATTGCCGACTGCATCAATATTTACGGGCTGGTCGGTGATCACATATTCGTTTGAATTGATGAGGCGGGCATAGCTGGCACCCAGTTCAAAGTCATATTTACCCTCTGTATAATGCAGCATAATGGGCACCTCTACATAATTCACATCCATGTAGTACTTCCATATATACGTGCCTACGTAGGGTGATTCTGTTACCGTCACTGCCCTGCTCCCCTTTCGTGTATACAGCAACTCCATACTAATACCAATAGATGGGGTAAAATGTATGAATACCTGGGCACCTGCATTCAGCCCTACCTTGTGGTAGCCCCAATATGAATCTCCATCTACCTGAGAGAAATTAAGCCCCATAACCAATGCGCCGGTAAACTTTTTCAGGTCCTCTCCCTCTTTAGCAAACATGTTGAACTGCGCCCTCAGGCACAGCGGCACACATATGAGTAAGAGTATCAGACACCGTTTTATCATCTTATTGGTAGACAATTTTCCTGTGGGTAAAGTTACTGATAACCTAAACTCACTTTGGCTTTTCTTATTGTGGTCATTATCAAGGACTTTGCAAAAGTTAAATGCAAAGTCTGCCTTTGTCGGCAAAACTATTTTCTCCAAAAATCAGTATCTTTACATACATGATTTCTGCTATTAGATCTAGATTTTCCGCATTGAGATATGCCGGCACTTTGGCTGTATGTGCTTTACTGGTAACTGCATCATGCAGGTATAAAGAAAAGGTTTTGGTTGTAACTCCTGAACCTTCTACACCGCTATACGGTTCACTTACTGTAAAATTCAGTAACGAAGCGGGCGGTACACCTATCGTAATGGGCTCCGGCACCTATACCAATGCCGCTGGCAATGCGTATAAGGTAGACCTGCTGAAATACTTCGTCAGCAATTTCACTTTGATAAAAAGTGATAATTCGGAGCACAATTTCGCCAACTACAAACTCATCAATGCTGCCGATACCAGCACCTGTTCCTTTACGCTCGATTCTGTTGCCAATGGCACCTACAAAGCTATTCGCTTTTACATAGGTGTAGATTCTGCCAAGAACCACACATTATTGAATGAAGGCGACCTGAACCCATCTAACGGCATGGTGTGGACCTGGAGCACCGGGTACATATTCTTTAAGCATGAGGGAACATTCATCAATGACACCGGCGGCACATCCGTCTTGCTTTACCACTATGGTGTTGATGCCAATATGAAAACAATTGACATCCCGGTATCTGCATTTACCATAGCCGCAGACCATAAGACCATGTTGCTCAAGTTCGACCTCAATAAGCAATACGGCGACCCTAATATTATAACTTTCGATAGCGGCAATGCCGTGCACCAATCTCTTGAAACAAGAGACAGGGCGTGGTTGGGGCAGATGAAAGCAAATTTCTCATCAGCATTCACATTCGATAAAGTACAGTAATCATACCCAATAGATGATCAATAAGAAATTACAAATCTGCCTTGCCATACTTACTTTGGTTGTATCAATAACGGTTTTCAATGCCTGTAAAAAAGACATTAACCCCGATGCGTATACAGGCCCTACCCCATACCTGCTGGTCATACCAACGGGTTTACCAAGGATGGATATACCGGCCAACAACCCAATGACCCAAGAAGGTGTGGCACTAGGCAGAAAGTTGTTTTACGATCCTATCCTTTCCGGCAACCGCACCATGAGCTGTGCCAGCTGCCACAACCAGGCCTTTTCATTTACCGACAGCAGCAACCAGTACAGCGTAGGCATAGATGGCGTAGCAGGTACGCGTAATGCAATGAACCTTGTGAACCTTGGTTACCAGAAAAAATTCTTCTGGGATGGAGGTGCTGCAGACCTGGAAAGCCAGGTAATAGGCCCTATACAGAACCCGGTAGAGATGCACGAGAACCTTGCCAATGCCATTCACAAACTGAATACAGATCTGGAATACCCTACCCTCTTCAAGAAAGCATTTGGTGGTGATACCATCACCACATCTATGCTCATGAAAGCCATAGCCCAGTTTGAACGGACCATGATATCAGGCAATTCAAAATACGACCAATATGTAAGAGGTTCGGCGACTCTTACTGCACAGGAATTAAGAGGTATGGAGCTATACCAGGACCCGGCTAAAGGCGACTGCACACACTGCCATGCAATGGGTAGCACCTTCTCAGATTTCGAGTTCCGCAACAATGGTGTAGATAGCATCTATGCCGATGCTGGCCGATATAAGATCACCCTCATAGGCAGCGACAGCGGCAAGTTCAAAACACCGTCTCTCAGGAACATTGCCCTCACCGCGCCTTACATGCATGATGGTCGGTTTACTACCCTGCAGCAGTGCCTTGACCATTACAACACCGGCTTCCATTATAGCCCGTCGTTAGATCCGGTGCTATCAGTATCGCCCAAAGGTAGAATGACCGCACAAGAAATGACCGACATCATTGCCTTCCTGCACACACTCACGGATACCTCATTTATCAACAACCAGGCTTTTAAACATCCGTAACTCTCTGCCCCCTCTGCCGTTGTTGGTCTTCTGACAAACAACCATCGGTCCGGTTCTCTTTGAGTTTCGCTAAGACGTCACTGCGAGGCACGAAGCAGTCTCGCATAGGGACGTATTCGTTTTGAGGCACAACGCAACCGGTTCCGTTTATTCTGAAATTCTGCCCCCTCTGCCGTTGTTGGTCTTCTGACCGACAACCATCGGATCGGTTCTCTTTGAGTCTCGCTAAGCAACAACTCCCCTCTTATTTTAAGAGGGGACGATATTCGACCGGCCGCTAGGTCAGTTGTCGAATGTCGGGGGTGATAAACTACATCAGGACGTGTCTCTTTAAGATACTCCCACAACCCTCATTGAGCCATTGAGCTATTCAGCAATTAAGCCATTAAAATTATTATATTCGCTTAAAAAACTGATTCATGCTTACCACTGCCACCACCTCCTTTCTGCAAGAGCTCGAGCACAACAATAACAAGCCATGGTTTGACACCAACCGCGACCGGTACACAGCTGCAAAAGAAGATTTTGAAGTAGTGGTGGCTGATATACTGAAAGGCCTGGCAAAGATGGAGCCGGCGTTTGCTGAGCAAAAACCTAAAGACTGCATCTTCCGCATATTCAGAGATGTACGATTCGGTACAGATAAAACACCTTACAAATCGCACTTTGGTGCCTACTTCAATAAGGGTGGCAAAAAATCTACCGGTGCAGGCTTCTACCTTCATGTAGAGCCGGGTGGCAAAACCTTTGCCGGTGGCGGCTTGTGGATGCCTGAATCACCGGTACTTAAGGCTGTAAGGCAGGAGATCGACTATAACTTCGATGAGTTCAAAGCCATAATAGAAGACAAGAAATTCAAGAAGATATTTCCTGAAGTAACAGGTGAATCGGCCAAGAAGCCACCGGTTGGCTATACCGAAGATAACCCCGCAATAAAGTATATTAAGATGAAAGGCTTTGTTGTCAGCAACAACATAGCTGACAAGGAAATACACAGCAAAACCTTTGTAAAGACTGTTACGGATACATTTACCACCATGCAGCCATTCATTGATTTTCTGAATAGAGGTGCGGAGATTGGTTAATGATCCAAACTTATACTTTACCTAAAATGCCACCAGCACTGCTAATAGCATTTTACTTTTTTTGATACTGTCTGTTACTGTCGCGAGAGTTAGCGCAGCGCTCTCGTGACCACACAGTTTAACGGGTCTCTGACCCGAACATCGGGCCGATTCTCTTTAAGTGCGTAACCCATCCACTCCCGCATCCCGCTTCTTCCCTCTTTCCAACAACTGCCGAAACACCCAAACAATCGGCACAGACAACACAACCAAAACCAGGTAGTCAATTATAAGATTACCAACTTCACAGCCATGATTTAATGTAGGGCCACCTAATTCAGAGAACATCCTGATACGCTTAAAAAAAGATATCCACATTTTTTGATCGCGCATAACGGTGTTGAAAATCAATAATTAACCCCACTTTTCATGCATGCAAATGTGGACAACTTATGACTTTTAGTTTGCAAGTGTCAATTTTTAGTCCCAATTTTACTCCCTCAAAACTATATCAGCATGAACAACACTACAAACGAATATCACGAAGCTGCCCTCCTCGCCGCAGATCAGATCGCTGAAAATTTTTGCCGTCAGATCATTGCAATCCAACGTAACATCCTTACTCGCCCGCAGGGGCAAGACACCCCAACACCCGAAGAAACAATGATGATGGTAAAGCTGGTCAACTGCCTGGATAAAATAAGAAGGTTCTCCGGCAGAACGCCCTCCCGTAAAACAAAAAAAGAAACCACCATTTCAGAAACGCCTCTCACTGTAGTACCGCCTAACACAGACAAACAACCGGTCGTAGCCGCACAAGAAACAGCACCTGTAAGCCAGCAGGATTTTGAGGACTACAATTACATACTCGGCAACATTGGCTTTATTGAAGACGCCACCACCGTAAAATTCAGAGACACGCAGGTAAACGCAAAATGGCTGCAATATAACCTCTTCCAGTACTGCCTACCCGCCGCCAGCCGCCAATTCATCCATGACGCTAACGACGTCCTCGAGTATGTCGACTACGAAGTACTCAAACAAAACATAAAGATCTGGAAGAAGAGTTTGGAGCGGGCTGCATAAAATAAATTGCAAAGAGAACACAGCATGTAGAGACGCATAATTGCGTCTCCAGAGCGGCTGAGCATAGCAACCCATATACCATGCATCAGGAAAATCTTTTAATCCTATAAATCGTGGTTCAGACAACAAATCCTGTACTGGTCGAAGCGTCTCGCTTCGTCCTGGCACATGCAAGCGTCCCGCTTGCGAAACAAATCATCCGAACCGAAGGTCGGAAGTTCAGAGAAAAATCAGGACAAACCCTAATAACTACTCTGATTACTCAGATAAGGATTACTCTTTCTGCGGAAATCACCGCGTTTCCACGCTTCAAAGAATTCGCCCCAGGCAAGCGGATTAAGGATGTTCATTGGTTTTTGCTGTCCGTAATAAACAGCCTCGCGGGCCTGCTGTTGCAGGTATGCCGATTGCGCTTCATGGCCATCTTTAGGTAAAGTATAGGCTAATGCACGGAGTATATAAGCATCAGTATTGCGGCGGGCTATTTCGTATTGGTCGTTAGGTATGCGCCAGTGAAGGAATGCATAATCAAATCCTTCTTTAGAAGGCAAAGGGCGGATGATCGTTTCAGGAAGATAGAATGTATCCTGCACCATCAGCTGTATCATAGAAAATATGTTACCACCTATATCCTTCTTTACTACATATTCTTTGGGGCGAAAGCCTATACTGCTGAATTCCAGCGTATCACCTTTATAACATACTATGCTGAATACACCTGAGTATTCCGACTCTACACCACGGTTCTTGTTCTTTACCTGTACAGTTACATTTGGCACTGCCCTCAGGCTATCGGCGGTCATGATCACCCCGTTTATCTGAATCACATTGTCGTAGCCCGTTTGAGCCCACACTTTATTACCACCGGCTACTAATAGCAGCAACAGGAAACAATATGATAAAAAATTCATCCGCATGTATACCAAAGTTACAATTATAAATAAGAAACAGATGAGGGTCGATCTATCGAAATGAAATTTATCTTATTTATAACCGTATAGAGTTAAAAACGAATAAAAATCACTTGTACCCCTACAAAGTAAGCGGGTTTCACTTACTTTTGTGGTACGAAAAAAGTACTTTAACAAAGGTTTACATGATAACAAAAGAAGCTGTATTAGAGGCGTTGAGCAATGTGGAAGAGCCCGATCTGGGAAAAGACCTGGTGACATTGAACATGGTGAAGGATGTAGAAGTTGACGGTAAGAATGTATCATTCACTGTGGTCCTCACAACTCCTGCCTGTCCGCTTAAAGAGATGATCGAAAGAGCTTGCGTTACTGCCATTCATCATCTCGTAGATAAGGAAGCTATAGTAAAGGTGAATCTTACCGCTAATGTAAATACCAACCGTAAAGACAATAAATCTGTACTTCCGGGTGTAAAGAATATCATAGTGGTAGCCTCAGGCAAGGGCGGCGTAGGTAAATCTACTGTTGCTGTTAATCTGGCTTTGGGCCTTGCACAGGAAGGTGCCAAAGTAGGCTTGCTGGATGCCGACATATATGGTCCGTCAGTTCCCATCATGCTGGGTATTCGTGAAGAACGCCCTAAGATGACAGATGTTGATGGCAAGAACATGATCGTTCCTATTGAACGTTTCGGTATCAAGGCTATGTCTATCGGTTTGCTTATTGATGAAAAGCAAGCTGTTATCTGGCGCGGACCTATGGCCAGCTCGGCTATCAAGCAGTTCATTACCGACGTATATTGGGATGAGCTGGATTACCTGGTAGTAGATATGCCACCGGGAACAGGTGATGTACACCTTACTCTTTGCCAGACCATTCCGGTAACCGGCGCGGTGATCGTTTCTACACCACAGGCTGTGGCTGCAGCAGACGCAAGAAAAGCCATTATGATGCTCAAACAGGCACAGATCAATGTGCCGATACTTGGGATTGTAGAGAATATGGCTTATTTTACTCCCGCAGAATTGCCGGACAACAAATATTACATCTTCGGCAAGGGCGGCGCATCGCAGATGGCTGATCAGTTTGAGCTGCCATTCCTCGGTGAGATACCATTGGTACAAAGCATACGTGAAGGCGGAGACAAGGGCATACCGGCAGTCATCAACGACGAGCCGATAACCAAAGAAGCATTCACTACGCTGGCACAGGCCGTAGCACGTGCGGTGGCAATGAGAAATGCAAATATGGCACCAACCAAGATACTGGAAATAGTAAGCTAGTATTGACTGTAAAGACCGGATTGCGAAAACTGATTGGAATTTTTTATTTTTGAATTATACTTTTGAGTACAGAATAAATAAAAGTAGTCTATGAAGAAAATTTTATTGCCTGTTGTTCTGCTGTTATCATTACAGTCAGCTTTTGCGCACCAGGATACAAAGCAGGTATCTGTTGACATGGTCACGGTGAAAGGCGGCAAGTTTGATATGGGAGACGACAGCGCGGCAATGGACAGAAGGCCGAACCACACTGTAATGCTTAAAGACTTCTCCATTGGTGCTACTGAGGTTACTCAGGCACAATGGGAGGCATTAATGGGTAGCAACCCATCTAAGTACCAGTGTGCTGATTGCCCTGTTACCAACGTCAGTTTCAACGACATACAGGAATTTATTACCAAGCTCAATAGCATGACCGGCAAACATTACCGCCTGCCTACAGAAGCGGAATGGGAATTTGCAGCACGTGGCGGAACCCGCGAGAATAAAGAGAATATGAGCAAATACAGCGGCCGCAAGGTATTGCAGTATATTGCATGGTTCGAGCGCAATGCCAATGATCACCAGCACCCTGTTGGCAAGAAAAGAGCTAACGAACTGGGCCTGCACGACATGACCGGCAACGTAGAAGAGTGGGTAAACGATTGGTACAGCAAAGACTACTTTTCAAAGAAAAACGTATCAAACCCGCAAGGACCAGATGGCGGTAACTCTAAAGTAGTTCGTGGCGGCTCATGGAAGAGCCTAAAAGACGAAGTATCAGTTACCCGCCGTGCCGCTTACACCCCAGCAACCAAAAGCACTTCACTGGGCTTCCGCTTGGCAGAATAGAAACATTTTACATACTAATTACAACATTCGTCCCGGTATCTTATCGGGACGAATATATTTTAGGGAGGGTTGCACAATAAATAACTATTGCAAGGTTAAGTACATGTAATGATGCTGAAGGCATCAGATGTCTATAGATCACATCTTTTATCCGACAGCCAAGTCCTGAAAGGACGACATAAATAGCGAGGGGTTTCAACCCCTCGAACAACAACACCCATGACGCAAGCCCTGTAAGGGCGACATAACTACTCAACAATATGAACACAACCCTTTAAATAAACTGTCATTGCGCCGTTAGGTGCAAAAGCTTTGTAGCCGGCAAGCACAACCTTTTACAAGGCGTGCCGTAGGTACGCAACAATCGCAACACCAACAATTTTATACGTTCAAACGAACTAAACAATGCAAAAAAAAACAATGGAGGAACTTGGCCGACTAAGCGCAGAAGATATGCGCCAGGCCACTAAACACCCCATAATAGTCATACTGGACGAAGTACGCAGCATGCACAATGTTGGCTCTGTCTTCCGCACCTGCGATGGATTTGCCGTAGAAGGGCTCTACCTGTGTGGCTATACCCCACTCCCCCCTCACCGCGACATCCACAAAACCGCCCTTGGTGCTACTGAATCGGTAACATGGCAACACTTTGCTACTACAATGGAAGCTATCAACCATTGTAAGGCAGCAGGATATAAAATACTGGCGGTAGAGCAGGCACACAACAGCATAAGCCTGCAAAACCTGCAGACCAACAATGAGAAGATAGCCCTTGTCTTTGGCAATGAAGTAGCCGGCGTAAACGAAGAAGCGATAAAAGCCGCTGATGCCTGCATAGAGATCCCTCAATGGGGCTCTAAACACTCGCTGAACATATCGGTAGCAGTTGGCGTAGTGCTATGGGAAATAGCGCGAGGAATGGCGTAATGGCTCAATGCAGAGAATCATGAATATCTTTGCATGAATTAAAAAAATGACACTGGTCGAAGCGTCTCGCTTCGACCCAAAACATGCAAGCGTCTCGCTTGCGAAAATGAATAAACAAAATGACCATAGATACAAATAGAAGAATAGACCTGCTTTGCAACCTGGGAACCTGGATGATGAGTGATGACGATGGCTGGATGGAAGCGCAATACAGGGCGGTAAGTGCCAACGCATGGTTTACTCCCGAGCATATATCATTAGCTATAAACAATATTGTATCGCAGTTCCTGCAAAGAGATAAACTTACAGCATGGTTGGCCAAATATCAACTACCTGCAGAACCAAAGATCGTGGGCATTGTAATGGCCGGCAACATTCCCCTTGTCGGCTTTCACGATTTTTTGTGCGGTTTCATCAGCGGACACTATGTGCATATGAAGCTGTCATCCAAAGACGATGTGCTACTTACTTATATCCTAAGACTTTTAGGCGAATGGGAGCCTGAGGTTTTGGAACAGGTGGAGATAAAAGAAAGGTTGAATGGGTGTGATGCTTACATAGCCACAGGTAGCAATAACACAGCCCGCTATTTCGAACAGTATTTTGCAAAATACCCGAATATCATCCGCAAGAACAGAACATCAGTAGCCATACTTGATGGTAGTGAAACTGACGAAGAACTGACTCTGCTTGCTGATGATGTGTACCTGTATTATGGCCTTGGCTGCCGTAATGTAACCCAGGTATGTGTTCCCCGCGAATTCCCTTTTGAGCGGCTACTGAAGGCCTTTACAAAGCACAACAGCTATGCCGATCTCAACAAGTACAAGAACAATTTCGACTACCACCTGGCCATATACCTGCTCAATCGCGTACCGTATATGAGCAATGAATCGATACTGATGGTAGAGAACGACTTGCCCTTCTCAGCAGTAAGCGTACTCCACTACAAGTACTACGATGATATTGCTGCCATGAAGGACGAACTAAAAGCCAACGATGCTATTCAAGCCATCATAGGCCACGACTTCATACCCTTCGGAGACTCCCAGAAACCCGCTCTTAGTGCCTATGCCGACAATGTGGATACTATGGTGTTTTTGTGTGGGTTGTAAAGAGTGAATTATGCGAAAAAGTGGATTCGTTTATATCATGACTTCGCCGATAAGAAATGTATTGTATGTTGGAGTAACATCTGAACTACCTGGCCGGATATGGAAGCATAAAAACAAATATTATCCGGATAGCTTTACAGCAAAATACAATTGTACTGTATTGGTGTATTATCAGAATTTCGATGATATCGTTGATGCGATAGCTGAAGAAAAACGGATCAAGAAAGGTAACCGTAAGCAAAAAGAAGACTTGATCATTTCTATGAACCCAGAGTGGAAAGATTTGACTGATAGTATTTTCTAATGGCTCCTCATTTCCCACACACCCAAACCGGTCTTGGCGAGGAACGAAGCCGTCTTACAGCGACTGAGTGTTGCCGTATAGTTGTTTTTACTGGGTGTTACGTAGGATTGTTTGGCGAAAAGCTCGCAAAGGCACACCGCTTGTATACCTCACGACAACCACTGAAGCCAGTCATGGCGAGGAACGAAGCCATCCTAAAGCGACTGGGCTACGATAACTTGGTCGCTTGTAATAATGTTCCGTAAGATTGCTTCGCGAAAAGCTCGCAAAGACACACCGCTTGAATACCTCACGGCACCCACCTAAACCGGTCTTGGCGAGTAACGAAGCCATCTTACAGCGACCGGACCACCGCGGGTAGGTTACTTCTGATAATGTTCCGTAGGATTGCTTCGCGAAGGGCTCGCAACGACTACATCACTCCATTCCTTTCAACAACTCTGGTCTGCGCTCGCCGGTGCGTTTTATAGACTGTTCGTGGCGCCACTGGTCTACTTTTTTAGGGTCGCCACAAAGGAGGATATCGGGTATCTTCCAACCCCTGAAATCAGCTGGGCGGGTATATACAGGTGGTGCTAATAGGCCATCCTGAAAAGAGTCAAATAAGGCAGATGTTTCATCGTTGAGCACACCCGGTAGCAGTCGACCAACAGCGTCT
Organism: Flavipsychrobacter stenotrophus; assembly: GCA_947371715.1. GTDB lineage: Bacteria > Bacteroidota > Bacteroidia > Chitinophagales > Chitinophagaceae > Flavipsychrobacter > Flavipsychrobacter stenotropha_C. The sequence continues at coordinate 614 of CANBQQ010000049.1, read as the reverse complement.
ACTACAATAGCTGCGCCTAGTTCCCCGCCACTAAGTACATAGTCACCTACAGATATTTCCATGGTCACATAATGCTGGCGAATACGGTCGTCAATGCCCTTATAGTGTCCGCAGATAATGATTAGGTTGCCTTTCATTGATAGCCTGTTGGCTGTCTTCTGGTCGAACAACACACCATCTGGGGTCATGAAGATTACCTCGTCATAAGTACGTTCTTCTTTAAGCTTATCTATAACAATGGCCAATGGCTCAGGCATCATTACCATACCTGCACCGCCGCCAAACTGGTAGTCATCTACCTGTCCTTGCTTGTAAGGGGTAGTTTCACGTGGATTATGGAGGTGTATCTCCAGCAAACCCTTTTCCTTTGCTCTTTTGAGTATAGAGTGGTTAAAAGGGCTATCCAGCAATTCAGGTACTACGGTAATTATATCTATGCGCATTGTGGTTGTTGTTTTCGCAAGCGAGACGCTTGCATTGTTCCGGACGAAACGAGATGCCTCGACCAATGTGTATTTTACATGTAAACGTCCATTAAACCGGCAGGTAATTCCATAATCAGGCGCTTTTGCTTTACCTGTATGTCTTTTATGAATTGATGCAACAGAGGTATC
>CANBQQ010000048.1 GCA_947371715.1 Flavipsychrobacter stenotrophus | reverse complement strand
CTCAATGCACCAACAAGTGGAGAAAACACGAATTGCATACTGGCATAAGCAAAGAGTAGCCAGCTATTGTATTTGGCAGCGTCTGAAAGGTCGCCACCGGTAAGTTGCTTTATAAGTGAAGGAAGTACGGGTATGATGATACCCAAACCAATTACATCTATGAGGATGGTAATGAATATAAAACTAAGCGCGGCTTTGCGAGGAACTGTCATGGTAATTATTTAACGGGGCGCAAAAATATAGATACTTTTTTACACTTGTTGCATTGAACTCTATTAAATAATTACTTGTGGCTACCGGTATTGATTGTCAGCTATTTAATTTTCTTTAATTGCAACAGGTACTTTTCTCTATTCCTGAGAGAGAGGGTGCCGTTGATCAAAGAATAGTTGAAAGTATCCAACTGGCCATTGTTGTTGAAGTATATCGATGTGGCATTTGTGTGATAGGTTCCCTTAGTGTCTTTGTTTGTATAAGTACTGTCGGATGAGAAATCGAAAGTGTCTGAGCCATTTATTGCTACGCTAATGGATAGCAGAGCTAACCCGAGATTGCCTGTTGAGTCTTTTGAAGTAGTATCGGTAGGCGCTACAGCAAACAATACCCATTTGCCCTTTAAATAAGATACAGATGAAGAGTTCCTACATCCTGCAATAGCCAACGTTATAGCCACCTATGCTATATTGTACTTCATAAATATAATAATTTAAAATTGAAGGTAGTGAATGTTGGGATTTTTTGAATACGTCTTTACCTGCTTATTTCCGCTACTTACCGATAATACTTTTTACTTAGCCTGTCATCGTGATAGATTTGTCGGCTTGTAATCATGCCCGGTGCGTTGTTGATGCACGGATAATCGCTATGAAAGCAAAAATGAAAAATATTTTGGGGACGCGTAGGGGTATTGCTATTCTGAAGTGTCTGTTAGTACAACACCGGTGCAACAGCCCCTGTAACTTTAACAACACCATAATTGAAACGCCTCATAAATAAGTGATTATAATAATAAATTGCAGCACCAAAGCACACAACATTCATCCATGACATATCAAAAGAGTATTAGTACCAGTATTAGGTACATGTTTACATTAGTTTTTATTTTTTCCTCCATCATTGCCTCAGCTCAAAAATTTACTGTAAGCGGAACCATTAAAGATAAAAAGAGTGGGGAAGCGCTGATAGGAGCTACATTGGTTGTGGTCAATGATCCTACTATAGGTGTGGTGACCAACGAGTATGGCTATTATTCGCTGACCCTGCCGAAAGGAGATTACAAACTGCTGTTCCGCTACGTGAGCTATAACACACAGGAAATACCTGTGACGCTGGATAAAAACACCAAGCTGGACATAATTGCAGAACCTGAGGACAGGCAGCTGAAAGAGGTGGTGGTAAGCAGTAAGGTAAGTAATGTAAGAAATGCCCAGATGGGCATGACAAAGCTGAATGTGCAGGAGATGAAAGCATTGCCTGTATTATTTGGAGAAAGGGATGTAATGAAGATTGTTCAACTGCTGCCAGGTGTAGAATCGGCGGGGGATGGGAACAGCGGGTTTTATGTGCGTGGCGGTGCCATAGATCAGAACCTGATATTGCTGGATGAGGCTATTGTTTATAACCCTTCTCACTTGCTGGGCTTCTTCTCTACGTTCAACTCTGATGCGCTGAAAGATGTGACCTTATATAAAGGAACTGCGCCTGCCCAATTTGGTGGCAGGTTGTCATCGGTAATGGATGTGAAGATGAATGATGGTAATGATAAAGAATATCATGTATCGGGCGGAATTGGTCTTATCTCATCTAAACTGGCGGTAGAAGGACCGATCGTGAAAGACAAAGGTTCCTTCCTCATTAGCGGCCGCCGTACCTATGCTGACATATTCCTGGGCTTATCTCCTGATACAAATATTAACCGTTCTCGTCTTTACTTCTATGATCTGAACACTAAATTCAACTATAAACTAACCGACAAAGACAGGTTATTCTTATCGGGTTACTTTGGTAAAGACCAGCTGGGGTTGGGTAGCGTGTTTGGTATTAACTGGGGTAATGCAACAGGTACCCTACGCTGGAACCACCTGATAAGTCCGAAATTATTTTCAAATACCTCGCTTATTTTTAGCGACTATAATTATAATATCAATGTAAATAATTCAGGATTTTCCGCCAAGATCCATTCCGAGATACGCGACTGGAACCTGAAGGAAGAGCTGGACTATTTCTCTAATCCTAAGAATACCATTCGCGTTGGGTTCAGTTCCATATATCATACTATTACCCCTGGTACTATTACCGGTGCCAATATTACAACTGTTGGTAAGCCTGATAACCATACATGGGAAAACGGCATTTACATATCTAACGCATGGAAACCGAATTCACGGTGGAACATTGACTATGGTATAAGGTTGAGCATATTTACAGTATTTGGCGGATCGGAGATGTATGAACTTGATGCAAAAGGTGCTATAAAAGATACATTGAAATATGGGAAAAGCGATGTGGTAAAAAACTACATTAATCCCGAGCCACGCTTCTCCGCCAGCTATACGCTCAATGAGAACTCCTCTTTAAAGGCAGCTTATACCCGTAATACACAATCGCTGCACCTTATATCTAACTCTACCAGCAGCAACCCTACTGACAAATGGGTGGCCACCAACAACATCATTAAGCCTGAAATTGCTGATCTTGGTTCATTGGGGTACTTCCGCAACTTTAAGAACAATATGTATGAGCTAAGCGTAGAAGGGTATTATAAATACAGCCAGAACCAGATAGATTATAAAGATGGCGCCAATGTGCTGAACAATGATGCCATAGAGCCTAAGCTGCTCTTTGGTCAGGGTAGGGCATATGGACTGGAGTTTTCTGCACATAAGACACAGGGCAAGTTTACCGGTTGGATCTCTTACACCTTGTCAAAAACAGAAACGCAGATAAACGGTATCAATAATAACCAATGGTACAATGCCCGCCAGGACCGTACGCACAACCTATCGGTGGTAGCAGTGTATGAGGTGAATAAAAAATGGACATTGTCATCGTCATTCGTTTACTATACAGGCGATGCGGTTTCCTTCCCTAGTGGTAAGTACAATATTAATAATCAGACAGTATTCTATTACACCGAGAGAAATGGTTATCGTATGCCATCGTACAACAGGCTTGATATAGGTGCAACCCGCCAACTGGCGCACAGAAAGCACTTTACATCCGAAATATCGTTCAGTGTTTACAATGCTTACGGACAGCAGAATCCATATATCATCACCTTTCAGGACGACCCTAATGATGCCTCTAAGACGCAGGCATTGCAAACAGCGCTGTTCCGTTTTGTACCATCAGTATCGTATAATTTCAAATTCTAAGACCCTCTAACAATTCTAATAATGAAACGCAGTCACATAATTTATATAATAGCAATAGCATCGTTTATACTCCCTTCTTGCCAAAAGGTGATACATATAGATCTTAACTCAGCCGATCCTAAATACGTTATTGAAGGCAACATAAGTAACCAGGCCGGGCCGCAGACGATAAAGCTCTCTAAGACGGTAAGCTTCGAGAGTTCTAATGTCTTCCCGGCAGTGAGTAGTGCCCTTGTCACAGTAACTGACGCCACAGCAGGCATAACCGATACCTTGCAAGAAGGTGCTGCAGGTTATTATTCTACGGTATCGATGACAGGTGTGCCGGGGCATATGTACCAGCTTTATGTAAAGGCTGAAGGGAAAGTATTTACTTCTACCTGCACCATGCCGATGCCGGTGACATTGGATAGCCTCTATATTTCCAAATCAGTATTTGGCAATACCAGGGGGGCGATCGTATACACTGATCCTGCTGCCACGGGTAATTATTACTACTTTGCTGAATACAAGAACAGCGTGCTTACTGACAACATATATATAAGAAGCGATGAACTGAGAAATGGCCAGGTGATAGACCAGGTACTTAGCCGTGGCGGAGGAGAAAGTGAATTGAATACAGGTGACTACCTTACTATAGCCATGGAGTGTATCGATTCCGCAATGTATCAATACTACTTCACGCTACAACAGACCAAGAACCAGAATGCAGCAACACCGGCTAATCCGCAGTCTAACATAGTTGGTGGGGCACTGGGATACTTTAGTGCGCATACAGTAAGTAGTAAAAGTGTGTTGGTGAATTAATAAGTATTTGCTTCAAGCAATTAAAGAGGTAAGGTTATTTGTTAATAGGGAATTATGATAATCAGTTTCGTTATGGTCCTTACAAGGGAGTGCAGAACAGGTGGAACGACTGGAAGTAAGTCCCGGATAAGATCGTTTATAATCAAAAGTCATTAACGGTCAGAAATAGTAAAGGGCAGCAATTTGCCGCCCTTTACTATTGAGAATATCAGTGATTTTACTTGATCGTTTGCTTAAGGATTATCTCCAGTTGTTCTCCGCGGAGATCGCGTGCTACTATCTTGCCGTTAGGGTCAATGAGGTAGTTGAATGGGATGGATTGTACACCGTACATACGAGCGGCATCAGAGCTCCAGCCTTTCAGATCGCTTACCTGAGTCCATGTAAGTCCGTCATCTTTAACAGCCTGCTCCCACTTATCTTTCTGGTTATCGAGTGATACGCTGAAGATGGTGAAATTCTTATCCTTGTATTTATTGTATGCAGCAACTACATTGGGGTTTTCTGCACGGCAAGGGCGGCACCAGGAAGCCCAGAAATCGAGCAATACGAATTTACCTCTTAGTGAAGACAATGATGCTTCTTTGCCATCAAGTGTTTGCAGCTTGATATCAGGAGCCATTGCACCAACGTCAATACGACCAGGTTCTGCTTTTTGCTGATGAGATCTGAGATCTAATTTAGCATAGTACTCAGCATAATCTTTGGTCATTTTAGTACCCGGGTATTTGCGACCCAGGCTCTGTGCAAATGTTTCCAGATAATTGAATTCAGTATTTGCATTGAGCATACGTGCAGCAAACACAGCGTTCGGCTCAGACTTGGTAGTATCAGCATAGATTTCTACATACTCCGTGAAATTGAACTGAACGTCCTGAAATTCTTTTTTTGCAACCTGCAGCAAACTATCATTGCCCTTAGCCTGAAGGGTATCAATAACCATAGTCATGGTATTGATATCGCGGAGGTGTTCCCTAATAGATACGATGAATTTCTTAAGGCTTTCTGAACTTGCAGAACCAGTTACGTTGTAGTTCTCAATGGTATTCCAGTCGCCATTTATTTTAATACTTCCTTTATCAATAGACAGTAGGATGAATTTGTTTTTTGCGAAATGCAACCTGTATAAGCCCGGTTCAGGTGATACGCCTGCGATCTCGAAATTACCCTTATTATCGGAACGCTGAGAGTCGACAATAGTGATGACATCGTTGGCATTAAGCTGTTCCAAAATCACTGTTTGTTCAGGCATTCCGGTAATGCTACCGGCAATAGTGAACTTACGGCTACCACTACCGCATGATGCAAAAAATCCCGAAACAATAAAAAAGAATAGTAAATGTTTATATTTCATCCAGTGACTTTTAGCATTAAAATCTGTCGCGCATATCTTTTCCACATTTCAAAAATAATAAGTGAAACGTCAACAAATGTTTAAAGTTTGATTCAGAGGCGTTTTTCAGCTATTTAAATTTGTTAATGACAGCTATTAGTTATGGATATATCTAATTCGTTTTTGAGTTAAAAACTCAAAAAAAATAGAGTAAACACGTGAAATTGCAAAAGCTATCGACGGGGGGCAGCGGATTTTGGAAGATTGCCAAATTGTTAAATATATCATAGAGCTAATGGGCTATTAGCGTATTAAACAATTTTTTTGTTATCTTTAGTATAATTAGTGAAGACAATAAAATAAATATAACCAATTTTCACTAATTCTATTTCATTTCTGCTTTGTAGCACAAGTCTTTAAATAATCCATTATTCGCAGATTTTGCGCCTTGCATTAAAAAATAGATAATCACTAAACTTGGTGGCAATAATATGGTCATCTACACTAAATTAAATTAATGAATAAAAGAACAAATCCAAAAAAGAACAACAAAGACAACAATTCAAGCAAAAGCTCTTATACAGGAAAACTGGAAATTTCACGAGGAGGTATGGGTTTTGTGGTGGTTGACGGCCAGGCAAAAGACATCATAGTAAAGCGAGAGCACATGGGTAATGCCCTGAACGGGGATACAGTTACGGTAGAGGTCCACGGCTACGCAGACAATAACAAAAGACAAGAAGGGACAATAACTAAGGTCATTCACCGCAAACAATCTGAGTTTAGTGGCAGAGTGCAGGTTCATGAGCATTTTGGCTTTCTGATACCGGACAGCGAAAGAATGCCGGTAGATATATTCATACCACTTTCGGGCCTTAACGGTGCTAAGGAAGGGGATAAGGCTATTGCTAAAGTAACTGACTGGAACGGAAAGGCTAAGAACCCGGTAGGGGAGATAACCAGCATACTGACCAATGAGTCTATGAATGAGATTGCGATGCAATCTATTCTTACTGAAAACGGATTCCCGCTTACATTTCCTGATGAAGTACTGGAAGATGCCGCAAGGTATTCTGAAACTATAGATAAGGATGAGATAGCCAAGCGCAGAGATATGCGAGGTATTCTTACAATGACGATAGATCCTGTTGATGCTAAGGACTTTGATGATGCTATATCTTTCAAACCACTTGAAGATGGTTGGTTTGAAGTAGGCGTGCACATTGCAGATGTGAGTCACTTTATAGAGGCCGGATCGGCACTGGATAAGGAAGCTTATAAAAGAGCAACCAGTGTGTACCTGCCTGATAGGGTATTGCCGATGTTGCCGGAGCGACTGAGTAATGAATTGTGCTCGCTTCGTCCTAATGAAGATAAATATACCTTCTCTGCAATATTCCAGATCAATGGTAAGGGAGCAGTAAGAGATACCTGGTTAGGTAAGACGGTCATCCACTCTGATCGCAGATTCAGCTATGAAGATGTGCAGGAGATCATAGAAGGAGCAGAAGGTGACCATAAAGAAGTGATACATATACTCAATGGTATAGCACAGAGTCTGCGTGCAGACCGTTTTAAGGCAGGTGCTATTAACTTCTCGTCGCAGGAAATCAGGTTTAAGCTGGATGAAAACGGCAAGCCAATAGGTATTGTTATTAAAGAAAGTAAGGAAGCTCATAAGCTTATTGAAGAGCTGATGCTACTGGCTAATAGGTCGGTCGCGGAATATGTGTCCGGCATTACATTTAAGGACAAGCCTGTACCGTTCCCGTATCGTATCCACGACGAGCCGGATCAGGATAAGCTGAAGATGTTTGCATTATATGCCGGTCGTTTTGGTATCAAATTCGATTTCAGCAGTATTGAGGCGGTAGCTAAATCATTTAATAGCATGTTGGAGGCCGTACAGGGTAAACCTGAGCAACATGTTCTTGAGCAGTTGGGTATACGTACCATGTCTAAGGCAATATATACAACTGAGAATATTGGTCACTACGGACTTGGTTTTGAAGACTATTGCCATTTTACATCGCCAATACGCCGTTACCCGGATGTGCTGGTGCACCGTATTTTGCAGCAGTGCCTGGAGAACAAAATAGAGCCAATAAAGGATCTCGAGGTGCAATGCTCGCATTGCAGTGACCAGGAGCGCAGGGCTATGGATTGCGAACGCAGTGCCAACAAGTACAAGCAGGTGGAATACATGCAGGACTATGTGGGTGAGGACTTTGAAGCAGTGATCAGCGGCGTGAGCCAATATGGTTTCTGGGCAGAGACGGTAGCGCACAAGTGTGAGGGTATGGTATCTTCTAATGACCTTGCGGAGTTTGATGATTTCCTTTTTGTAGAGAATGAATATGCATTGGTGGGGCGCAGTACCAATCTGCGTTTTGCAATGGGTGATAAGGTGATGATAAAAGTAGTATCTGCCAATCTGGATAAACGCCAGATAGATTTCACCATTATGGAGATGCCCGGTATTACCCGTTCTAAGTATGCAGCAGCCAGTCGCCCCGGAAGAGGGGATGCAGGCCGCGGACCATCATCGGGCAGGCCACAATCTGGCCGACCGCAACCGAGCCGCCCAGGTGGCGGTGGTGGTAAAAAAGGTGCCGCGGGAAGGATAGACAGGAAGAATAAAAAGAAGTAGTTGTGTTAATCTATAATTTTAAACAGGCCGTCTCTGTCATAAGAGGCGGCCTGTTTTTGTGTATTATCTGAAATTCCTGCCTCCATGAAATATGTCGGGCTGCACTACCTTGGGGCCCCTTGAATCTTTGCTCTTATAGTCCCCCATATCTCCTTCATCAGATTTTAAAACTGTTTGTACATTTCTGTTCTCCTGTTCTATATGTGTTAATTGTTTTAATAACCCCGATATATCTGAGCAGCGTTTCACCACTACATGTATTACCCCACCTTCCTTTTGTATTTTTCCTTCTACCATCAGTAGCCGGGATCTTAATATCTCTTTGCGGTACTTTTCAAACAGCTTCTGAAAAACGACCAGATTGGCTGTCCCTGATTCATCTTCAATAGTGATAAAGCAAATTCCACTGGCAGTGCCCGGTCGCTGCCTCACCAATATCATACCTGCTACTTTTACGGTTGTTCCATCTTTCAGGTTGGCTAGTTGTGCTGTTGATGTAACTTGCAACATCAATAATTTGTCGCGGACAAAACTAACCGGGTGCGCTTTTAGTGATAAGGAAGTGGCACCATAATCTTGTACAACATGTTCAGATAACATCATTTCGGGTAATTGTATTTGTTGCTCCAGCATGTTTTCTGATGCCTGCCCGGTGTACATACCACTTGGCCTGTCTGTAAGTGCCGATACCTGCCAGAGTGCCTGCCTGCGGTCCAGCCCAATAGATCGGAATGCATCAGCATCAGCCAGTTTTTCCAGAGCTTCCTGCGGTACTCCTGCATCACGGAGTGAATGAATGTTTGTAAAATGCTCTTTGCGGGCAGCTACCAGCAGTAACATGTCTTCTTGCTTTAATCCTCTCACTTGCCTGAATCCGAGTCGCATAGGACAATACTTGCCAACCTTTTCTTCCAGCAAATTATCCCAATCGGAGTAATTGATATCTACCGGCTGTACCTCTACACCGTGTTTGCGCGCGTCTATTACTATCTGTGCGGGCTGATAGAAGCCCATAGGCATACTGTTGAGTAATGATGCGGCAAACACATCGGGGTAATAACACTTGATCCAGGAAGAAACATAAACAAGTAGCGCAAAGCTGGCGGCGTGGCTTTCGGGGAAGCCGTAACTACCAAAGCCCTCCAGTTGTTTAAATACCCGGTTGGCAAACTCCTCGGTATAACCTTTGGCCATCATGCCACTAACCAGTTTTTTATGCCAGTCACTTACTTTGCCCTTAGCTTTAAATGTAGCCATTGCCCGGCGCAGCCCATCTGCTTCCGCAGGGGTGAAACTTGCTGCTACAATAGCAATCTCCATAGCCTGTTCCTGAAAGAGAGGTACACCTAAGGTGCGTCCCAATATTTCTTCCAGCTCTTTTGAAGGATATTCAACAGGTTCTATACCATCGCGTCGGCGCAGGTATGGGTGTACCATATCTCCTTGTATGGGCCCTGGCCTGACTATAGCCACCTCAATTACCAGATCATAAAAGCACCTTGGCTTCAGCCTGGGCAGCATAGACATTTGTGCACGGCTTTCAATCTGGAAAACACCGATAGTATCGGCATGACAGATCATCTCATAAACTGCGGCATCATCCTGAGGTATGTTGGCCAGTGTGAGGTTAAGTCCGTAGTGTTGTTTAGCCAGATCAAATCCTTTTCTGATGCAGGTAAGCATGCCCAATGCCAATACATCAACCTTCAGAAAGCCCAGTGCTTCTATGTCGTCTTTATTCCACTCTATGCAAGTACGGTTTTCCATACGTGCATTCATTATGGGGCATAGGTCGGAGAGCTTGCCTCTGGTAATGACAAAGCCACCGGTATGCTGCCCCAACTGGCGCGGGAACCCAATGAACTGACGAGTAAGTTGTATCACCTTCATCAGGTGCGGATCATTGGCATCAAAACCTTCTGATGTGGTATTCTTTCCATCTACCCACTGTTCCGTCAGTTCCCATGCCGATGCCGATAACTTATTTACGGCATCTACAGATAGGCCCATAGCCTTGGCTACATCGCGCACGGCACCCTTGAAGTGTAGTTGTGTAACGGTAGCCACTATAGCGGCTCTGTCTCTGCCATACTTCTCGTAGATATACTGTATTACCTCTTCCCTGCGTTCATGCTCAAAATCAACATCAATATCGGGTGGCTCATCGCGGGCATCAGACATGAAGCGGGCAAACAATAATTTGAATTTGGAAGGATTTACAGAAGTTATACCCAGGCAAAAACAAACAACAGAATTGGCGGCAGAGCCGCGGCCCTGACAGAGTATGCCCCTGTTGCGGGCAAATTTCACAAAATCATACACTGTAAGGAAATAGGCTGCATAGTTCTTTCGCGCCATGAAGTCCAATTCGTATTGGATTGTTGTTTTAATGTTTTCAGGTATGTTATTTTTGTATGCTTCATTTGCTCCCTGCCAGGTAAGGTGCACTAGTTCTTCTTGCGGTGTTCTTCCCTCACTTGTTATCTCCTCGGGATATACATACTCCAGACTAGATAAAGAAAAGGTACATGCATTGGCAATTTCCTGTGTTCGTTCTATGGCATCGGGGTATTGCCTGAAAAGGCGTTGCATTTCAGATATTGGTTTCAGGAAACGTTCTGCATTGGGGTAGAGCCTGAAGCCCGCATTGTTTATGGTGCACTTCTCCCGAATACAGGTAATGACATCCTGCAATGAGCGGCGCTCGGGATTGTGGTAATGCACATCGTTGGTAGCTATGAGGGGTATATCTAATTGCTCTGATAATTGAGAGAGCCTGTATAGCTTTTTACTGTCATTTGCCTGGTAGGATCTTATAGCTCCCAGATAGAGCTCTGTACCCAGATGCTGCCGATATTCTTTAAGCGCAGTTTTAAATTCATTTTCCAATTCAAAAGCTGCATTGAGCCCGCGTGGAGGTATGGCAATGAACTTAATGCCTTGGGCATGTTCATATACATCGGCCTTGTACAAATGACATTCCCCTTTTTCTGCGCGTAGGTTACCTAAGGAAAGGAGTGCAGAAAGCCGGGCATATGCATCTTTATCTGTAGGGTAGGCCAACAGGCCGGGGCCATCGAGCAGGTCGAGGCAGCATGCAGGTATGATCTGCATGTCTTTGGCCTTTGCCGCCACATGGGCGCGTACTATGCCGGCCAGTGTATTATGGTCAGTGATCGCAATTTTTTTATACCCCAATGCCGCTGCCTGCTCCACCATCTCTTCGGGATGTGAACCTCCGCGTAAAAAGCTGAAATTGGTTGTTACCTGTAGTTCTGTATAGCTCATGGGTTATTGTGTCAATTGTTTTTAGTCTGGATTGTTGTTATCATTTTTGTTCAGGAGTAAAACCCAAAGTCATTCAGTTAAGAGAATTTTACTTAATCAGACATCCGATATTTTCGGCATCGACCTCCATTAACTATTTGATTTTGCTGTAGACATCTGATGCCTTCAGCATCATGACATGTTATAAGTGCTTTAACAAGATGGCATTGGGTTAAAACCCTGCTATGTATGTCTCCCGTTCAGTGCTTCTTTTCTATATCGATTGCCAGCTTACACAAAAAAACCATGAATGAACCATTGGGGATCGTCGATACCGTAGTGGCCTGCTCTGAATATCCAATACCGTGCTCCGCTTTCATCTTCTACACAATAATAGTCGCGTTGCAAGCCTTCATTGAG
>CANBQQ010000047.1 GCA_947371715.1 Flavipsychrobacter stenotrophus | reverse complement strand
GTCTGACGTGTATGCGGCGGATGGAACTATTCTGGGCAGATATTATGTGCAGGACAGATCAAATTGTAAATTTTCAGAGGTTTCTCCCAATATCATCAATGCGCTGATAGCTACCGAGGATGCCCGTTTTTATGACCATGCGGGAATCGACCCAATTGCTACGGTGAGAATATTTTTCAGGCTTGGCCGTGCGGGTGGTGGTAGTACCATATCTCAGCAGCTGGCTAAAAATCTGTTCCCCAGAGAGAAGAAGAGTTTTCTTACGCTGCCGTTTGTAAAGCTTAAGGAGTGGGTACTGGCGGTAAAGCTGGAACGTAACCTTACCAAGAATGAGCTGATAACGCTGTATCTGAATATTGTACCGTTTGGTGATAATGTATTTGGTATAAGGAATGCGTCACTTACTTTTTATAATAAAACTCCTGATAAGGTAACTGTGGATGAAGCCGCGGTTTTGGTGGGCATGTTGAAGGGTAACACGATGTACAACCCGCGCAAAAATCCGGAAAGGGCAAAGAACAGGCGTAATACAGTGCTGGACCAGATGGTGAAGTACAATTACCTGACCGAAGGACAGGCTGACAGTTTTAAAGACCATGAAACACCGCTGAACTATCATAAGATCGATTACCATGATGGTATTGCTCCGTACTTCAGGCAGGTGCTGGAAAGCCAGGTAAAGGCGGTGTTGAAGGACATGAAGAAGCCCGATGGCACCCCTTATGACCTCTATAAAGACGGACTGAAAATATATACTACCATTGATGTGAGAATGCAACGCTATGCAGAAGAGGCTATGCAGGAGCACCTAACTGAGTTGCAGAAACAGTTCATGGCGCAGAACGGATACCGCGATGGAAGTATATGGACAAAGGGTGGGAAGTCTATTGACAATATACTCACTGCCAGTATTAAGGCAAGCGACCGCTATCAATCATTCCGCGACATCAACATGACGGAAAAGCAGGCTATGGCTATGATGGCAAAGCCTAATAAAACCAAGGTGTTTGCCTGGAACAAATTACATTATAAGGATACCACGATAAGTCCGATAGATTCTATCAAGTACATGAAGACCTTCCTGCAGTCAGGCTTTATGGCTATGGATCCGTTTACCGGTGAGGTGAAGGCATGGGTAGGCGGTATAGACCATACCTTTTTCCAGTTTGACCACGTAAATGTGAACACGAAGCGCCAGGTTGGTTCTACGATCAAGCCGTTGCTTTACAGTTTTGCGGTAGACAATGGGTTCTCTCCGTGTGGTATCGTGCAAACCAGTCCGCAGAGCTTCCCTAGTATGCCTAAGCCATATGATGCGCAGCCGGGTGAATCATTTGGAGATGTACCTATGAAATACGCGCTTGCTAAGTCATTGAACAATGCGGCACTTTATATATTGAAGCAGGTAGGTATTGATGCATTCGTTGATTTCGCACATAAGTGCAATATCACGAGTCGTATGGATAAGTTCCCGTCGGTTGGTTTGGGTGTATCGGACATTTCACTTTATGAAATGATGGGTGCCTATACTATGTTCCCGGCAGGTGGCACCAATACGCAACCGTACTTTATGGTGCGTATAGAAGACAAGAATGGTATGCTTGTGAAGAACTTTGCGCCGACACAGAAAGAAGTGATCAACCCCAATACTGCATTTAAGATGGTAAAGATGATGCAGGGCGTGGTAGACTTTGGTACCGGTGGCCGTATGCGTCACAGGTATGGACTAATGAACCAGATAGCAGGTAAAACAGGTACTACCAATAACCAGGCAGATGCATGGTTCATAGGCTATACCCCACAGTTGCTTGCAGGTGCATGGGTAGGTTGCGATGACCGCCAGTTCCGCTTCAGAAGTGAGGCGCTTGGACAAGGTGCTGCAGCAGCGTTGCCGATATGGGCTTTCTTTATGAAGCGTGTATATGCCGACAAGAATCTGAACATCACGCCTAATGCAACATTTAAGGCACCTGATGGATTTGATGATTGCGGTATTGGGACAGATGGCGGTGGCGCACCTGAAGACAAAAAAGGCAAGAAAACCGGAGCGGATGATGAGGTAGAAGAGCATGGCGCAAGGACTCCGGCGAATAACAATGATGACTACGAATAAGCATTGAATAATATTATAAATGGGCAACTCTTTAAAATGGAGTTGCCCATTTTGTTTTTGGGGCATGACCAAAATTCAGGTTCGAGAGTTTTACCTTTAATTACAGCAGTTAACCATCAAAAACATGCACAGCGCCAATTGTTGCGACCCTACGGGGCGCTGTGTGAGAGACTTGATTAATTTGCTACAAAGCTTTTGCCACCTAACGGGGCAATGACATGAAACGTGCCGTACATTGACGTATAATTGGTATTAGTGGGAGCGAAATAACTATGAGACAATATCATTCGGCAGTGTTGTAATTGTTTTCCCTCATAGTTGAGAACAAGTGCAACCCTTGCCTGCCATACAGGCAAGGCGTCCTACGGGGCGCTGTGTGAACGTTGCCTATGATTGAAATAACGCTCGTGCACCGGACGGCATAACCAAATTTAGTGACGAGCAATCCGCTTAGACAGACGTACGATACCTTCGGCATCGGCCCAATTCATAATCTGATTTTTCTATAGACATATGATGCCTTCGGCATCATTACATGTAATTTGATCATTGTCTAAGCGACATCACCTTGCAAGGGTGTCAACTACAGTCTACCGCTTACCAAAGTGACTATATGATAGTATTCTGATTGCAAAAAAGTAAAAAGTACCCAAATATTAGATTTGTATGATTTTATAAACGGTTATATTTATACTGTAATTTACTTCGCTCATGAAATTAAGGCTAACTCTACTATCCATATTTATTTGTTTGCAGGTCAGTGCTCAGACAGCCATCACAACCTTTGCAGGTAGGAATATTCATTCTTTTTACAATGGTGCGCCGGCTACTGCTGCTCAGTTCAACGCGCAGCATAAGATACGATTTGCAAACGGGTTACTATATATAGCTGACGCAAGTAATAACAGCGTGCGCGTACTGGACCCGGCGACCAATAATATCACCATTTTTGCCGGCAGGGGATCGTCTAATTTTAGTGGTGACGGAATGCCCGCGACGGCTGCCGAAATGAATTACCCACAGTCGGTTTGTATAGATGACACAGGCAATATTTATATAGCAGACTGCTGGGGACACAGGATACGCAAAACAACTCCTTCCGGCATTATAACTACAGTAGCAGGAAATGGCATTGCCGGATATTCGGGAGATGGTGGCCCTGCAACCGCGGCGCAATTCAACAAACCACAGAGTGTTGCGACAGATGATTCGGGCAATATT
This sequence comes from Flavipsychrobacter stenotrophus, assembly GCA_947371715.1. Classification (GTDB taxonomy): domain Bacteria; phylum Bacteroidota; class Bacteroidia; order Chitinophagales; family Chitinophagaceae; genus Flavipsychrobacter; species Flavipsychrobacter stenotropha_C. The sequence continues at coordinate 8,560 of CANBQQ010000047.1, read as the reverse complement.
TATATCGCTGATTTTTTGAACAACGTTATAAGGAAAGTAGACCTTGGCGGGAATGTATCGACCATAGCAGGAATAGGCGTTACAGGTAATACCGGGGATGGTGGGCCAGCAACTTCAGCATTGCTGAATAAGCCTATGGACCTGTTTCTTGACACTGCAAATAATATCTATTTTGCTGACCAGGGCAATCACTCCATTCGCGTTATCAGACCAAACGGTATAATACAGACAATTGCCGGCACGGGAATGGGCGGATATAGTGGTGATGGAGGGCCGGCAACCGCGGCCAAATTGCAAAGTCCGTATGCGGTAATGTGGCACCCATCGGGCTACTTGTATGTTGCGGATTATGGTAACCACAGAGTAAGAAACATTTCACTTTCTACCGGCATTATTAATACCGTTGCCGGAAACGGCACGGCAGGAAATAGTGGTGATGGTGGCTTTTCTGCAAGCGCTCAACTGCAAAACCCTGCCGGAGTTGCTATGGATAGTACCGGCAATTTATTTATCACCTCCGGTAGCCGTATTCGTAAAGTAAGCCCGACAGGTATAATAACAACAATAGCCGGTAACGAAGGATATGGCGGCGATGGTGGCAGAGCAGATACTGCATTGCTGCAAAACCCCATGCATGTGTGCAGAGATGCGGCAGGCAATACCTATATAGCCGATTCGGGCAGTCACACCGTGAGAAAGGTAAATGGTGCAGGCATCATTACAACGATAGCAGGAAATGGCATCAGAGGTAATACCGGAGATAACGGGCCTGCGACTGCCGCAACACTGAATCAACCTGTAAGTGTGGCTATAAACAGCATAGGCTATCTGTATATTTCAGACAAGGCAACACACGTGATCAGAATGCTAAATACCGCGACCGGTATTATTACTACTGTAGCGGGAACAGGCGGTCCGGGCTATTCTGGCAATGGCGGTCAAGCTACGACAGCGCAAATGAATAACCCATACGGGATAGCAGTAGACACCGCTGACAACTTGTATGTAGCAGACAATGTGAATAATTGCATAAGGAGAATAGATGCTGCAACGGGAATTATAACTGCTATTACTGGCGCTGTAGTTGGTGGATTTTCGGGGGATGGCGCTCCTGCTATAGCTGCGTCTATCAATGGGCCTGTGTATATCACATTTGATCGCGACAACAACCTGTACATTGCAGACAAATACAATAACAGAATAAGAAAAGTAAATGGCAGCACCGGTTACATCAGTACTGTATTTGGTAATGGTACAGGAGGAGACGCAGGTGATGGCGGCACGGGGGTATCGGCAGAGCTATGCGAACCAACGAGTGTTGCAGTAGATGACAGTGGTGGTATCACTACCTATGTGTGCGGAAAAATAAGACATGTGCCCACCAGTGGAGGGCCGGTGAGATTAGAAGCAGGCATGAGTGTGTCGGGGATATCGGCAGATGGGCTTACCGGGGGCCAGGTAACCTTTGATACAGCATCAGGCATTGCATATGATGAGCATAATAACCTGCTGATACCAGATGTGGGCAATCATTGCGTAAGGATGAAGTTATTGCCATTTACCTTGTCAGTAGCGCCTGTAACAAAGCAAGCTGGACCGATAACCATTTCGCCGAACCCTGTGCGGAATACCTTTAGTATTTCTATGACTACTCCGAATGGAGTAATGGGCGATGAAATGAACGTATCGATAAGAGATGTGTTGGGTAAGATAGTTTATAGCAGCGCTATGTTGGTGCATAACAATAAAGCGCTATCCACAATAAGACTCAGTGATGACCTGGCTGCAGGCGTCTACTTTTGTACCATAACGGGCCCGGGTATACGACGATCAGCATCATTCGCACTAGTACGATAAACGCAAACTCAATCATTAATGAACCGCCGCCAATTTATTGATCCTATAGTCCGGTATCTGCTGTTGCTTACACTATTATTTAGTGGGGCTGATGTAGTTGCGCAAAATAATGAGGGGAATGAGAAAATAACTGACTCCGTTATCAAGGCGTCATCCCATTTAAACGATACGGTGAGGATAGCACTACTCAACAGAGCAGCGGCGGCAAAGGTGAGGACAAACCCACTGGAAGGCATTATATATGCTGAGCAGGCTTTGGCATTGGCACAGAAAGCGAGCTGGAATAAAGGTGTTGCCGATGCTTATTACAACCTTGGTAAAAACAAGCTTGTAAGGGCTGATTACAGAACTGCACTGCAAGATCTGGAATCGGCATTGAAACTGGAAGAAAGCGCTAAAAATTCAGCAAGGATAATAGAGATCTATTTTGCCATGGGGGACGTATTTGTTAAACTGAGCAAATACCCGACAGCAAGTGATTATTACTTTAAAGCATTAAAAATTGCTGAACAGGAAAAGCGAACAGATGACATAGCAACGTGCCTTATTTACATTGGTGACCTATTCAGAGCTTCGGGAGACTATGAAAAAGCACTCTCCTACTTTTCAAAAGGCGTTGACAATTGTAAGGTTACGGGTAACAATATTGGACTGGCGGTATCACTGAGGAATATTGGGAATGTATACTACACAAAGGGCAATACAGATAAGGCCGAAGCCTACTATAACCAGGCATTGAGCGTGGCCCGGCAAGGAAATGACAAAAGAAATATTGCGGAGAACCTTGTCAACATGAGCATTATTTATTCAGATAAAGGCGAAAACGATAAGGCACTGGATAATGCATTTAATGCGCTGAGTATCTATAAAGAGATCGGCGACAAAAGTGGCATAGGTAATCTGCTGGGCAATATTGGCACTACCTATCTACTATCGGCAACAAGGGAGGGCCATTCTGAATCGGGCAAGTATATACCCGCTTCAAAAAAGGCCACTCTTAATAAAGCCATAGAATACCTGCAACAAGCTTTGACCATTGAAAAGGAACTGGGTGAGCTTACCGCGATACCTCAATTTTATGAGAACCTTTCGGAAGCATATTCTCTGCAGGGCGATTATAAGAAGGCTTTTGAAACTCACTCTGACTTTGTGATTTATAAAGATAGTGCGGAGAGCCTGCAACGATCGAAAGAAATAGCTACCATAAATATGGAGTATGAGTTCACCAAACAGAAGGACTCGATAAAAATGCAGAAAATGCTTACTGAGCAGCGCTTGTCGGTAGAGCAGATATTAAGGAAAAGAGAGAAGTTCTACTATATATCGGGGCTAGTTGTTTTACTACTTGTTGCTGTATTTATTTTCCGAAGCTTACGAACTCAACAAAAGCTCAACCAAACCATTACACGGCTGGTTGCTGAACAAGAACTTACTATAGAACAACGCACAGCTGACCTGCGCATAACCAATGAGAAACTACGGGCGCTCATTTCTTTCAATGCCCACCAGATAAGGGAGCCACTTACGCGAATTACGGGTACACTATCTATAAGGGAGGATGTGGAGCCGGAGGAGTTTATGAATGATTTTGTACCGTTGATGGAGAAGGCGGCAAAAGACCTGGACAACGCCATTAAGGACGTACTTGCCAATGCCCAAAATAATGACATACGTTAAATATTGTTGTTGAAAGGTAGTTCCCCGAAGGAAAGCTGAATAATTTACAGAATAGGTAGATATTTGCAAATTAGGAACGATGATTGAATAAAGCATACCAATTTGTCTGTTCTTTTCCATTTCTGCCGCGTTGCAAAAAGTCTTTAAATAGCTCACTATTCGCAGATTTTTCGCCTCGCATAAAAGAAAAATAACTATCCAACTTAGTATGCTTAATTGAATCAACGTTCCTTAGATGAGTATTAAAGTAAAAATTATCAATGATCCGGTTTATGGCTTTTTACGCTTTCCGGAACCAGAGGTTATCAAAGTCATAGACCACCCGTGGTTTCAAAGACTTAGAAATATAAAGCAAATGGGCATGGCACACCTGGTGTATCCGGGTGCTGTGCATACAAGGCTACATCATTCACTAGGCGCCTGCCACCTGATGGGTAAGGCGCTTGATGAGCTGAAGACCAAAGAAATAATAACCAGCAAAGACGAGTGTATTGCAGCGAGACTGGCTGCACTGCTACATGATGTAGGCCATGGCCCCTACTCCCACTCATTAGAGCATACAATAGTAGGCGTGCATCACGAAGTATTGTCTAAGCTGATAATGGAGCGGATGAACAAAGAGTTTGGCGGCATGCTATCTACAGCGATAGAAATATTCGATAGTTCTTACCCAAGACAATACCTGCACCAATTAGTATCTAGCCAAATGGATGTAGACAGGATGGACTACCTGAACAGGGATAGTTTCTTCACCGGCGTGTCTGAGGGGGTAATTGGCTATGACCGTATTTTGCAGATGCTGACCGTGCGCGATAACGAGCTGATGGTAGAAGAAAAGGGCGTGCACTCAGTAGAAAAATTTATTATAGCACGCCGACTTATGTACTGGCAGGTGTACCTGCACAAAACAGTTTTGGGCGCTGAGGTATTACTAATTAATATATTAAAGAGAGCAAAAGAACTGGCAAGGGAAGGGAAAGACCTTTTTGCAACGCCAATGTTCAAATATTTTTTATATCGCGATCTGACGGAAGAAGATTTCAAAAATGACCCTAGTCATTTGGAAAAGTATTGCCAACTGGATGATACAGACGTAATGGCATCGATCAAAGTATGGCAAACACATGAAGACAAAATACTATCCAAACTGTGCCAGATGCTCATTTTAAGAAAACTTTATAAAATAATCTTCAGTTCTGAATCTTTGGCAAGCATTTTGACGCAAAAAAGGGAAGAGGTAAAACTGCGTTTTGGAATAGAAGAAAAATATTTAGATTATTTCGTATTTGATGGTGTGGCCAGTAATAGCACGTACAACACAAATGAAGAATTAATTAAAATTGAAACGAAGAGCGGACTAGTTAAAAATATAACGGAAATAGACGATTCATTAGTTAATCAAACTCTTGCTCGTGCCGTTCATAAAAACTACATTTGCTATATCCAATCCTGAAAGTGACCTTGGCGAAATTAATAATGGGCGTAATAATAACTGAAAATTAATTTGATATGCAGTTTACAGCACAGCAGATAGCTACCCTATTGCAAGGAAGACTGGAAGGAGATCCTGCCGTACAGGTGAGTGATGTGGCCAAAATAGAGGAAGCAAAAAGTGGCTCGCTGAGCTTTATAGCCAACCCTAAGTATGAAGAATACCTGTACTCCTCACATGCATCAATCATAATAGTCAACGAGTCGCTGGAAATAGAAAGACCAATAAGTGCTACATTAATAAGAGTGAAGGATGCTTATAGCAGTTTTGCCCTTTTACTGGAGAAATACGACGAGATGATGTCGGGCGGTGTAAAAACCGGCATTGAACCACAAAGTTATGTTGCTGCAACGGCCAAGATCGGAAAAGATGTATATATCGGTGCTTTTTCGTACATTGGTGAAAATGCGGTAGTAGGAGATGGTGTAAAGATATATCCGGGTTGCTATGTAGGCAGCAATGTGAAACTGGGTAACAACACAAAGTTATACGCAGGTGTAAAAGTTTACGATCTATGCACACTGGGAGACAGGGTAACGATACACTCGGGAACAGTGATAGGTGGAGACGGATTTGGATTTGCACCGTTGAAAGATGGCAGTTATAAGAAAATAGCGCAGATAGGCAACGTGATCATAGAGGATGACGTGGAGATAGGCGCCAATACTACCATAGACAGGGCTACAATGGGCTCTACCATAATAAGGAAAGGCGTAAAGCTGGACAATCTTATACAGGTAGCACACAATGTAGAAATAGGTGAACACACTGTTATTGCTGCACAAACAGGAATATCAGGAAGTTCGAAAATAGGCAAGTATTGCACGATAGGCGGACAGGTAGGAATGGTAGGGCACATAACGATAGCTGACGGCACCAAGATCAATGCACAAAGCGGAATATCTAAATCTGTGACCACACCCTATACGGTGTTGAACAGCTCACCTGCATTTGATTATAAAAGTTCGTTGAAAAGTCAGGCAATTTTCAGAAATTTGCCGGAGTTGCAACAAAGACTTCTGAAGCTGGAAGAAACCGTTCATGAATTAACAGCATTATTGAGTACCCAAAATCTGGAATATAAAAAGTGAGTGACGATATTTCTTTAAGATCAGAAAGTAAGAAAAAAACAGATTCTTTGCATCAATCGAACGTTGGCAAAAATCAAAACACGCTGAAAGGCAATGTTACTGTACATGGTGTGGGATTACATACCGGCGCTATTGTAACTATGACCATGAAGCCTGCTAATCCGGGTTTTGGGGTTCGTTTTCAACGTATTGACCTGCCTGAAAAACCGATAGTGAAAGCTGACGTTGATTTTGTGGTAGACACATCGAGAGGTACAACCATTGAGCACCACGGTGCCAGGGTAAGCACTATTGAGCATACTATGGCGGCCCTTGTGGGACTGGGCGTAGACAATGCGCTGATAGAACTTGATGGCCCAGAAGTGCCTATTCTTGATGGTAGCTCGCGCGAATTTATGGAAGCCATAGAAAGTGTAGGTATACAGGAGCAGGATGCGCGCAGAATAGTTTACTCTATAGATACTAACATACATTATTATGATCCGGTAAAGAACGTAGACATGCTGGCCGTGCCGTCGTCTGACTACCAGATCACTACTCTTATTGATTTCAACTCCCCTGTACTGGGTACGCAGCATGCCGCAATGAGGCATATTGCTGATTTCAAAAAAGAGATAGGCCCTTGCCGTACTTTCTGCTTCCTGCACGAACTGGAGTATTTGTTGGATAATAACCTGATAAAAGGTGGTGATCTGAACAATGCGATAGTAGTTGTCGATAAGGTAGTAAGCCAGGATACACTGGACAGGCTTGCGGTAATATTCAACAAACAAAAGATAGAAGTAAAGCAGGAAGGTATATTGAATAATGTACAGCTCCACTTTACCAATGAACCTGCCCGCCATAAACTACTAGATGTAGTTGGTGACCTGGCACTCATAGGTCATTCTATTAATGCGCATATCATTGCCAGCCGTCCCGGTCATGCTTCAAACGTAGAATTCGCCAGGAAGATCAAGCAGTATATCAAGAAGAACAAGCATCTTTCTGACATACCTCACTACGATCCTTCTCAACCGGCTATCTATGATATCAATATGATATCAAGAGCATTGCCGCACAAGTATCCGTTCCTGCTGGTTGATAAGATCATAGAGTTGAGCGATACGCATGTGGTAGGTATCAAGAACGTAACTGTTAATGAATACTTCTTCCCGGGACACTTCCCAGGCAACCCTGTAATGCCGGGTGTGCTGCAGATAGAAGCGCTTGCACAGACCGGTGGTATCCTTGCGTTGAACAACTACGTTGATCCTGAGAACTACGATACATACTTCCTTAAGATAGATAAAGTACGTTTTAAGCAAAAAGTAGTACCGGGTGATACCCTTATATTGAAACTGGAATTGTTAAGCCCTATACGCAGAGGTATCTGCGAAATGAGGGGAATGGTTTACGTAGGTAACAAGCTCGCTACAGAAGCAGAGCTAGTAGCTCAAATAGTAAGAAAAGACAAAAAATGATTCACCCGCTTACATACGTACACCCCGACGCTAAAATAGCGCCAAATGTAAAGATCGACCCATTTACTACCATCCACAAAAACGTGGAGATAGGAGAAGGTACATGGATCGGATCGAACGTAACCATTATGGAGGGAGCAAGAATAGGTAAGAATGTTCGCATCTTCCCTAGCTCTGTTATCTCAGCCATTCCGCAGGACCTTAAGTACAAGGGAGAAGATACGACCACTATTATTGGCGATAACACCACCATCCGTGAGTGTGTAACCATCAACAGGGGTACTTCTGACAAGAACGCAACCAAGATAGGCAACAACTGCCTGATCATGGCGTACACGCACATTGCCCATGACTGTGAGATAGGTAACCATTGCATATTTTCTAACAACACTACCCTTGCGGGCCACATTATTGTTGGAGATTATGTAGTATTGGCCGGCCTTACGGCGGTGCAGCAGTTTGTGCGCATTGGTTCACATTCATTTGTAACCGGCGGTTCTTTGGTGCGTAAGGATATACCACCATATGTAAAGGCGGCTCGTGAGCCTCTATCCTATGTTGGTGTTAACTCTGTAGGCATGAAGCGCAGAGGGTATTCCATAGACCAGATCAATCATATTCTGGATATCTACCGTATTCTTTTTGTAAGAGGTTATAATGTGTCAAAAGCATTGAGCATCATAGAAACAGAAATACCAGTGAGCGATGAGCGCGATGAGATCATTACATTCGTCCGCGAAACCGGTCGTGGTATTATGAAGGGATATATCCGCAGACATAATAATGAAGGTGTAGAATAATTGCTACTCAAAAATATATGACAGGCTAACCGAGGGGTTGGCCTGTTTTGGTTATATTTGATTTTAGACTAAAAAATTTTATACTCTTAAGCAGGTGTGATGATGCCGAAGGTATCACATGATTATAGAAAAACGAACGCCCCCATCTCACCGATGCCGAAGGCATCGTATGTTTGTATA
>CANBQQ010000046.1 GCA_947371715.1 Flavipsychrobacter stenotrophus | reverse complement strand
GGGCAGTAAAGAAATTGGCACCTGTTGTGGCTGTTTCAGTGGTCGATCGCTTACCATCAGGGGCAGAGATCTTCCAGCCCCCGATCAGGTCGCTACTGGTCAGTTGACCATAGCTGACTATAAATTCCGGCTGATACTTGTAGGATGGGCATTGGCCGGCCACCTGCAGTGATCCAAGCAACAACAACAACCAACAGTATTTCAAAAGCCCATGCATAATATAAAAATAGTCGCTATTTCTACTTTGACCAAATTAATCGATCCTATTTCAAAATGTAATATTAAACTGTTCTTAAGCCTCTCCGTTCAAAGAAAAGGGAGGGCGTGATCAGCAGTACTACTCATTAATATGGGAGTATTACAAAATAGGATAAATGTATATCACTGAATTGAGCCATTGAGCAATTAAGCCATTGAGCCATTATATTTGCATAGTGCTGAAAGACAACCACGGTAGAACGATCAATTATTTAAGACTTGCGGTAACAGACAGGTGCAACCTGCGCTGCTTTTACTGCATGCCAGAGCAGGGCAATAATTGGCTGGCACGTACCGAACTATTGTCGTGGGAGGAAATGCTGCGTTTATGCAGGCTGACCATAGGTATGGGGGTAAATAAGATACGCATAACCGGTGGGGAACCATTTGTAAGAAAAGGTATCATGCCCTTCCTTTCTGAGCTTTCTCAAATAAAAGGACTAGACAATCTGACCATAACCACCAATGGAGTAGTCACCGCACCGCTTGTGCCCGAGCTGAAACAAATGGGCATCAGATCGGTAAATCTTAGTTTGGATACTTTGGACAGGGATAGATTTCTTGCCATTACGCACCGAGATGAGTTTGACAAGGTTATAGAGACCATGCATGCCTTAATAAGCCATGGCATAGAAGTAAAGATCAATGCAGTGGTGATGGACGGAAAGAACACACAGGACATACCTGCCCTGGTGGCCCTGACAAAGGAACTGCCGGTAAGTGTGCGCTTTATAGAAGAGATGCCCTTTAATGGCGGCGGGCAACACTACCAGACATTACTTTGGGATCATATGCAGATACTGCAAACCATAAAAGACAGTCATCCCGAAATAGCCAAAATACCTGACCCGCAGTACTCCACGTCCTACAACTATAATATACCGGGACATAAGGGGGATGTTGGTATTATAGCGGCTTATACACGGTCGTTCTGCGGCACGTGCAACCGCATAAGGCTTACGCCGCAAGGTGTTTTAAAAACCTGCCTGTATGACAATGGCGGCACCAACTTGAAGAATATTTTACGATCAGGAGCCAATGATGAAGCAGTGTCTTCTGCTATTATTGCTGGACTTGCCACAAAGGCCATAGACGGCCATGAAGCAGAACGCACTACTTACGCTGGCGGTGCACACCAAAGTATGGCTATGATAGGTGGATGATTTTCAAGTTAAAAGTCAAAAATGAAAACTTAAAAGAGGTTAATTCAGCCATTAAACAGCTACTCCCACTTAAACAGTTTTCCTGCCACCAGATATACACCAATACCCCAGATGGTAAGTACGAGAATGTCCATACGCACATCCCATAGGTTGGCGCCATCGAAGGAGATCTTACGGAGGGCTTCGTTCATATAAGTGAGCGGAAGTGCCTTGCAAAATGGGCGTAACCATACCGGAAAATTATCGATAGAAAAGAATGTGCCGGCTAGTAAGAATTGAGGCAGAGTAACCAGATTAGAGAATGGTGGTATGGTAGATTCGCTCTTGGCAACGGCGCTTACAATAAAACCAAAACCCATAAACACCAGCAAGCCCAGTGCACACATAACCAGCATATTGATGAATGTAAATATGCCATGAGCCAATGTAAATCCAAAGAATAAATGCCCTATGCTAATGATGATAATAGACCCCATGATCTGGAATACAACTCTTGCTAAACCCTCACTGATCACTATCACCTCACGTCGAACCGGAGTGGCGAAGAAGCGCTTCAATACAAGCGTCTGGCGGAGATTGAAGAACACGAATGCGGTACCGAATACACCCGATGCCAACAATGAAAAACTAAGCTGTCCGGGGAGTATAAAGTCTATCTGTTTGTATTCTCTTATCTGCGCTACTTCTGTTTTTACCTGCACAATATCATCCATACGCTTGCGCAGCTCAGGGTCGGCCTGTTGTATGATGGTGGCAAGCATGGCCTCCATTTGTTTGGCCTTGTTCAGTTCACTTGAAGATTCTTTATAAGACAGTATGTATTCAGGTTTTACGCCTTCAGGGTTCTTCTTAATGTCTATTGTGGCTACAATATCACCTTGTTGCAGGAGCTTGTTTACCCCGCCAGAATCGTGGGTATCTACCCACTTCAGAACAGATACATGGCGAAGCATATTGTACAACGGACTTGTGGTATCGCTACCGGGTGCAGAAGCCACCTTTACGCTGAACCCATTACTATTGCCCAGGAAGCCAAAAACGATGATAAGTGTAAGCGGGAAGGCAATAGTGAAGATAATAGCCGAAGGACTTTTGAACATTGCCTGCAGACTAGCCTTTATCAATGCCCGCATTGCGCGCATATTACTGTATGTTGCCATTTGTATTGAGTGGTGTGGCACAAAGGTACACCACCATTGTATGTACTTAGTAATAGAAATGTAAAGTAATATGGCAGTAACAGATGACTTTTATCATGATTCACACAAAGAAAATACCTTTACTACCGATATGGCCCGCTTCTATAACATACATACACACAAAGCACCTGAACATAATGAACATGTATTGTCCATACAAAGCTTGTATGAAGGGTTTGATCAGATGCAGCCGGAGTTCTTTTACAGTATAGGGCTACATCCCGGGTATCTTACCGACTATGCCAATCAGTTTGAGCAGGTAGAGCGTCTTGCGTCACAGCCAAATGTATTGGCCATAGGAGAGTGCGGCATTGATAAGCTGCTAGTGGCTCCAATGGATCTGCAAAAAGAGATATTCATTAAGCATATAGCATTGGCCAACCGGATGCAGAAACCATTGATCATACATTGCGTAAAGGCTCATGAACTGATAGCAGAAATATTTGCCCTCCATAAACCCAATGTGCCCGTGATATTTCATGGTTTCAATAACAGGCCGGCAATAGCAGCAATGTTTAACGGGCATCATTTTTCATTTGGGGCGGCAATATTCAATGAAAGCTGGCCGGCGGGCGAAGTGCTTGAACATACCTATGCTGATCAGTTTTTTTTAGAGACCGATGATGCTGATATATCTATTGAAGCTGTTTATGAAAAGGCAGCTGCAATAAGAAATATGCCTGTAGAAGACCTTATGAAGAGCCAACAATATCATTTTAACCAGATGTTTAATTTTGCAGGATAATGACAGAAACTAAATGGCTTTCGCGCACAGAACTATTGATAGGCAATGAAAACCTTAGCAAGCTACATAATGCACATGTGCTGGTGGTAGGTATGGGTGGTGTAGGGTCTTTTGTTGCAGAGTTCTTGTGCCGGTCTGGAGTGGGAGAAATGACTATAGTAGATGGGGACATTGTTGATCCCACCAATCGCAACAGGCAGCTGCCGGCGCTAACATCTACCCACGGCCAGAGCAAGGCCGATGTGATGGGTGCCCGCCTGATGGACATTAACCCGGAACTGAAACTGCACATCATAAAGGAGTTTATACAGCCGGAAGTAGTGGAATCACTACTGCATGAAAAGCTGGATTATATTGTTGATGCAATAGATAGTATCACACCAAAACAAACCTTTCTGATAGCTGCACATAAATCGGGGATGAGGTTGGTAAGTTCTATGGGTGCAGGTGGCAAGATGGATCCTACACAGGTGCGGGTAGCCGATATTGGCAAAACATACAACTGCCCGTTTGCCCAGCAGGTGCGCAAAAACCTGAAGAAGGTGGGTATTTATAAGGGGATCAAAACTGTATTTTCTGCTGAGGAAAATAATAAGGATTCGCTGATTCTTACTGACGGGTCTAACTTTAAGAAATCGGCATATGGTACTATGTCTTACCTGCCTGCTACATTTGGTGCGGTGCTGGCATCGGTGGTGATAAGGGATCTGATGGGGGAGGTATATTAGGCTCATGTGCCCCTCTCTCAAATAAATCAGGCTCTTTAATTGTATTATCACAGGTCTGCGATAAAATGTCCACATGTAATGGTGATGATATGAATATTAAGGTCCACCTTCAACTCGTTTGCAATAAGAATGAACATAATTCAATTCCGGTTCACAAATCCAATATGCCGGTTGTTTTTGTCGGGAAAAGGCTCTTAAAATGACTGTTAAAAACCTAATTTTTATCACTTTTTAGTGGTTTGTAATGCTGTGTTGAGCCACTCTAGCGGATTACGCGGGAGGGTGATGATGATCACTTTTTCCGGTGACTAAAGTCATGGTTTGTGGCTTGTGTCGTAAATACGTTTGTTGTAGAAAAATACGATTATGCCATTCTACCACAGCCTGGGTATAGTACCCGAAAAACGACACATTGTAAGCCGCCAACCCAACGGGAAGCTATACCAGGAGGAGCTGGTAGGCACACAGGGTTTTGCCGGTTTGTCTTCATTGGTCTATCATTTGCATCCGCCTACATGTGTGCGGCAGAAGGGTGCTCCTTATTCTGTGCAGCCGGAGATTGCTATTGATAACGGACTTAATGCAATGAGTTTTATGGGTGCTGATGTTGCGCCTGAAAAAGACTATCTGAAAAGTCGTAAGACGCTGCTGGTAAATGCAGCTATGCATATAGGCCTGGCAGCTCCGCAAGAATCAACTGACTATTTTTATAAGAATGCGGACGCTGATGAGATGCTGTTCGTACACAAGGGTAGTGGCCGCCTGGACACCATGTACGGTTCACTTACTTTCAAGTATGGCGACTATATAGTTATACCACGTGGTACAGTGTATCAGATCTCTTTTGATACGCCGGATAATAAGCTCTTGTATATAGAATCGTTCGACCCGATATTTACACCACGCCGCTACAGGAACGATTTTGGCCAGTTGCTGGAGCACTCTCCGTTTTGTGAAAGGGACATCAAGCGTCCGGAGAATCTGCAGACCATAGATGCCGAGGGTGAGTTTACCATCTACATCAAAAAGAAGGGTCACATCTTCCCTTATGAGTATTTGTATCATCCGTTTGACGTAGCAGGGTGGGATGGTTATCATTATCCTTACACGTTCTCGATCTTCAATTTTGAGCCGATCACGGGCCGCATACATATGCCACCACCTGTGCACCAGACCTTCGAGAGCCGCAATTTTGTGGTATGCTCATTTGTGCCTCGCTTGTATGATTATCATCCGCTGGCCATACCAGCTCCATATCACCATAGTAATATAGACAGTGATGAGATACTATATTATGTAGATGGTGACTTTATGAGCCGCAACAATATCAAGGCGGGTCAGCTTACGCTGCACCCAGGCGGTATTCCGCATGGTCCGCACCCGGGTGCTATAGAGCGTAGCATTGGTGCTAAAGAAACAAAGGAACTGGCGGTAATGATAGATCCGTTCCAGCCTATGATGATCACCAAAGAGGCAATGAAGATAGATGTTCCCGATTACTACAAATCATGGTTATGATGTTTCAATTTTGGAACGCATTAAATGTAGTAACCACCTCCCCCTGAGTTTCGGCAGAAAAGCCGAAACTCAGGGTACTCCTCTTTCAAAAGGAGGAGAGTGGATGATGAACCAAATAAGTATAAAAATATGGTTAACAGCATAAAATTTTAAAGCAATGACAACCACTCCCGATTTAAAAAACGTAACCAATTACAATTACGGTATAGAAAAGATCTTTGATAAAGCACAAGATTTTTTGCCGATAAATGGTACCGACTATGTAGAGCTTTACGTAGGTAATGCCAAGCAGTCTGCACACTATTATAAAACCGCATTTGGCTTTCAGAGCCTGGCATATGCCGGCCTGGAAACGGGCGTTAGAGACAGGGTATCTTATGTGCTGAAGCAGGATAAGATACGCCTTGTATTGACTACTCCGCTCACTGCTGATGGTCCTATAGCCGAACACATCAAGCAACATGGTGATGGTGTGAAGGTGATAGCCTTGTGGGTAGATGATGCCCGTGCAGCATTTGAAGCGACTACATCGCGCGGAGCGAAGGTCTATTTTGAACCTAAGGAAAGTACCGACGATAAAGGCACTATAGTAACAGCGGGTATTCACACTTATGGCGAAACTGTTCACATTTTTGTGGAGCGTAAGAACTACAGTGGTGTGTTCATGCCGGGTTATGAGGCATGGGAATCGGAATACAACCCTACACCAACTGGACTGAAGTACATAGACCACATGGTAGGTAATGTGGAGTTGGGCAGCATGAATGAGTGGGCATCATTTTACGAGAAGGTGATGGGCTTTGCCAACCTTGTGACTTTTGATGATAAGGATATATCAACGGAGTATACGGCTTTGATGAGTAAGGTAATGACCAATGGTAATGGCCGTATCAAGTTTCCGATCAATGAGCCTGCAAAGGGATTGAAGAAATCGCAGGTGGAAGAATATATTGACTTCTATGGCGGAGCCGGTTGCCAGCATATAGCTGTGGCTACCGATGATATTGTATTCACTATCTCTGAGATGAGGAAGCGCGGGGTAGAATTCCTTTACGTGCCGGGTAGCTACTATGATACTGTGGAGCAGCGTGTAGGCGATATATCGGAAGATATGAAGATACTGAAGAGCCTGGGTATAATGGTGGACAGGGATGAAGAAGGATACCTGCTACAGATATTTACCAAACCGGTGGAAGACAGGCCTACACTGTTTTTCGAGATCATACAGCGCAAGGGTGCAAGGTCTTTTGGCAAGGGTAATTTCCAGGCATTGTTTGAGTCAATAGAAGCTGAGCAAGCCAGGAGAGGAACGCTTTAATGGATTATTTAAGAACGACTATCTACAAAATATATAGATAATGGAACAAGCACAAGAAACACTCCTGCGGGAGTTTGAAGAAAAGATAGAATGTGGGTTTGCCATAGAGCCTAAAGACAAAATGCCTGCAGGATATCGCAAGCACCTGGTCAGGCAGATGAGTCAGCATGCGCACTCTGAAGTGATCGGCATGCAGCCGGAAGGTAATTGGGTAACGCGAGCCCCAAGCCTGCGCGCCAAGCAAATATTGCTGGCCAAGATACAGGACGAGGGTGGCCACGGACTGTACCTGTACAGCGCAGCTGAAACACTGGGAGTGAGCAGGGATGAACTGATAGAACAACTTCATACCGGCAAAGCCAAGTACTCAAATATATTTAACTATCCGGCACTTTCGTGGGCTGATATAGGCGCTATAGGCTGGCTTGTAGATGGTGCGGCAATAGTTAACCAGGTGTCGTTGCAGCGTACTTCATATGGTCCGTATAGCAGGGCTATGGTGCGTATCTGTAAAGAAGAGAGTTTTCACCAGCGCCAGGGTTATGAGATCATGGCTAAGATGATGGCGGGTACTGCAGATCAGAAGGCCATGGCACAGGATGCAATGAACCGCTGGTGGTGGCCATCGCTGATGATGTTCGGCCCTCATGATAGTGATTCTCCGCATACAGGTGATGCATTCAGATGGAAGATCAAGCGCCACTCTAATGACGAGTTACGCCAGAAATTTATAGACAAAACGGTTCAACAAGCCGAGGTGATAGGGTTGACTATCCCGGATAAGGATCTTAAATGGAACGAAGAGAAGAAGTGTTACGACCATGGAGAGATCAACTGGGAGGAATTTTACCGGGTGATAGGTGGCGATGGTCCTTGCAATAAGCAAAGGATGGAACATCACATTAGAGTGCATAATGAAGGTGCATGGGTGCGCGAAGCTGCAGAGGCATATAGCGCTAAACAACAATATTCAAAGAACGCTTAAACTAAATGAACATGACAGCAGATAATCAACTGGACGTATGGGAAGTATTTATGCAAAGTAAACCCGGCGCCAACTATATACATGCGGGTAGTATTCACGCTTCGGACAAGCAGATGGCGCTGCAGAATGCACGCGACACCTATAGCCGCCGCGGAGAAGGAACAAGTATCTGGGTAGTGCCATCATCGGCTATTGTAGCTTCTAATCCTGAAGACAATGGTATGTTCTTCGATCCTGCAAATGATAAGATATACCGCCACCCAACCTTTTATGTAATGCCAGAAGGCGCAAAAGCAATTTAATATCATGACACAGCAACAAGCTTTATATAAATATTCACTGAGGCTGGGAGATAATGCGCTGATACTATCTGCGCGCCTGTCTGAGTGGTGCAGCAACGCTCCTTTTCTTGAGGAGGATCTTGCCTTGACAAATATGGCATTGGACCTTATAGGCCGTGCCCAGGCAATGCTGAAATATGCAGGAGAGGTTGATGGTAATGGTAAGACCGAGGACGACCTTGCATACCGACGTAGTGAGCGCGAATATTACAATAATCTGATCATGGAATTGCCTAACGGTGATTTCGCATATACGATGGTCCGTCAATTGTTCGTGTCCACTTTTGAGTTATTCTTCTTTGAAGAATTGCAAAAGAGCACGGATGCTACACTGGCTGCGATAGGTGCTAAGACACTGAAGGAAGTGAAGTATCATCACCTGCATGCCAAAGACTGGGTAATACGCCTGGGAGATGGTACAGCGGAAAGTAACAGGCGGGTACAGCAGGCTGTTAACCAGCTATGGATGTATACGGGTGAGTTATTTGAGATGGACGGCACAGATGCATTACTCATGAAGGATGGAATAGCTGTAAATGCAGAGCATCTCAAAATGGGCTGGATACAAATGGTGACGCAGATACTGGCATTGGCCAATATAGAGCTCCCAGCAGATGGTTACATGCAAACCGGCAGCCGGATGGGTATTCATACAGAACACCTTGGTCATATACTGTCTGAGATGCAATATTTACAACGAGCTTACCCGGATGCAACATGGTAGTTCCCCGCTTTGATAAAGAACAAATACTAGACATCCTTGCTACCATCCCTGATCCTGAAATTCCGGTAGTGAATATACTGGAGATGGGTATGGTAAAGGATGTTGTAATTGGTGATGATGGCTATGAAGTTATTATTACACCTACTTATAGCGGATGCCCGGCTGTGGGAATGATCACTGCCGACATTCGCAGTACACTTGAAGCAAAGGGCGTGGTGCCAACCACTGTGAGGATGGTCTATGATCCTGCCTGGACAACAGACTGGATGACGGATATAGCTAAGAAAAAACTTCATGACTATGGGATCGCGCCGCCGTTACATTCTTCGTGTAATGACGAGATGCTGGGTAATAATACAATAACGTGTCCGCGCTGTGGCAGTGAGCGCACACGACTATTGAGCAGGTTTGGTTCTACTGCATGTAAGGCGCTTTATAAGTGCGACGCCTGCATGGAGCCGTTTGAATATTTTAAATGCCACTAAACAGTAATCATGGATCACATAAAATTTGTTGCTAAAGATCAGCAGGAAAAGCAATTTACCATTGACTTAAGGAAGAATGTTAAGCAGTATTTTGAAGATAATAACCTCTCTATAAAAGGCGACTCGCGGCTATATATCAAGACCATTGTTATGGTCTCTCTTTACATTGTTCCATTTATTTTAATGCTGGCGATGCCGGTGCCTGTGTGGGTTGCGGCATTGCTGTGTGTGGTAATGGGCATAGGTGTAGCCGGTACGGGTATGGGGGTAATGCATGATGCGGTGCATGGTGCCTACTCGCATAAGGTGTGGGTGAATAAACTGATGGGTGGCACTTTGTACTTATTGGGTAGTAATGTACTTAACTGGAAACTACAGCACAATGTTTTTCACCATGCTTACACCAATGTAGGCGGCATTGACGAAGACATTGATACCAAAGGTCCTATTCGCCTTGCGGAGCAGGCGCCGCTAAAGAAGATCCACTACTACCAGCATATTTACGCATTTGCGCTTTACGGGTTGCTGACCATATCTAAGTTGTTTAAAGATTTTACCCAACTGGCGCGATATAACAAGGCAGGTGTTACCAAGAACTATATGGAGTCTCCGGCGTGGGAGTATACCAAGATGGTAGTTATTAAGCTGGCTTATCTTGTAGCTATTATTGGTTTGCCAATAGTATTTACATCGTTTACCTGGTGGCAGGTAGCTATCGGCTTCTTTATCATGCACTGGACCGCGGGGTTCATTCTCAGTACTATCTTCCAGATGGCACATGTGGTAGAAGGTGCAGAGCAGCCTATAGCAGATAGTGCGGGCCACATTAATCATGCATGGGCAGTACATGAGTTGCAGACAACATCAGACTTTGCCCGTAACAATAGCCTCGTGAACTGGTACGTTGGTGGTTTGAACTTTCAGATAGAGCATCATTTGTTTCCCAATATCAGCCACGTGCATTACCGTAAGATATCTTATATAGTGGAGCGTACTGCCAAGCAATACGGTCTCAACTATAATCTTAAGCCATCATTCAGAGCTGCGATAAGGTCGCATATTGTAAAACTAAAGGAGTTGGGCCGTCAGCCGGCCTATCAACACTAATTTAAAAACGTTAAGCCATGTTTATTCAACAGATCTACACCAATTGCCTGGCCCATGCCGCTTATTATATTGAGTCTGGCAATGAAGCTGCGGTCATTGATCCGCTACGGGATTACAATCAATATGCCGCAATTGCTGAGGCAAGGGGCGCAACTATCAAATATATTTTTGAGACCCATTTCCATGCCGACTTTGTGTCGGGTCATATAGATCTTGCAGAGAAGACTGGCGGGGTAATTGTGTTTGGACCGGGAGCAACGCCGGGTTATAAGGCATACATAGCGGAAGACGGAGAGATCATGCACCTGGGCGATACGAAGCTTGAGGTACTACATACTCCCGGCCACACGGTAGAGTCTATCTGTGTGTTGCTGTATGATGAGCAGGGACGTAATCATGCTGTATTTACCGGTGATACACTATTTGCTGGTGATGTTGGTCGCCCCGACCTTATGAGTGGTAATCATTTAAAAGAAGAGCTGGCAGCAATGCTTTTTGATTCACTACAAACCAAGCTAAAGACATTGCCTGCGGATACACTTGTTTATCCTGGCCACGGTGCAGGTTCAGCATGTGGTAAGAATATCAGCTCTAAGTCGTTCTCTACAATAGAAGATGAATTGGATGGCAACTATGCCATGCGCATAGACGATAAGGACGAATTCATTAAAGCGGTCACTGCCGATCTGCCTCATGTGCCGGGCTATTTCTTCACAGATGCGGGTATCAATAAGAAGGGGTATAAGCCATTTGACGAAGTGATAGCGGATGCATTGGTGCCGCTGACTATGCAACAATTTTCTGAACTGCATAATGCGGGCGCAATAATACTGGATACACGCAGGCCTATGGTGTTTGCCAAAGGTTGTATTCCCGGTGCCATCAATATAGGCCTTACCGGCGATTTCGCGGTGTGGGTAGGCACATTGATCACTCCGGGCGCCAATATAGTATTGGTTGCCGAGCCGGGCAAAGAAAAGGAAGCCATTGAACGATTGGCGCGGATAGGTTATGAGAGTGTACAGGGATATATGCAAAATGGCATGGCTGATTGGCTGGCAGCAGATAAATATTGCGACCGTATCACTACTTATGCAGGTAAGGAATGTGAGGCATTGCTGGATACCACAAGCTATCAGTTACTCGACGTTCGTAACAGACGCGAAGTGGCCAAACATCGTATGATAGGCGCTACTCACATACCGCTCAATGAACTGAAGGTGAAAATGGGAACTTTAGACAAAAACGTTAACTGGCTTATCTATTGTGCAGGCGGCTACAGGTCTATGATCGCAGCATCTTTGCTCAGATCAGGAGGATTTGAACATGTGGCGAGTGTAGAAGGTGGTATACAAGAGATCCTCAGCACCGTGCCGCAATTGGTAGAGATGCCGGATAATGATACGGAATAATTTTTAGCACGATCAGGACGCTGGTTTCGGCAATGCCGGTGCCTTAGTCAGTATCAGATCAACAGCCCATCCGGATGCCGGATGGGCTGTGTTATTATTTGTTTATAATAGATCGCCTTTGTATTTCTACTTCAGGTTATGACCATGATGTGTATGTTATTGGTCGGAGTAGGTGCGAGGTACTTTAGGATCTGTGATAATGATATAGTCGCCAAACTTCTTGTATTTGCTCCAGTCAACTCTTGGGAACGTATCATCGCTTGAGGTTGAGACTATCATTCGTTTAAGTTTGGGGTTGTAGTTAAGCAGTTGAGTGGCGATGGCA
>CANBQQ010000045.1 GCA_947371715.1 Flavipsychrobacter stenotrophus | reverse complement strand
TTACGAGGGAAGGGAGTTAAAAAGCTAAAAGGATAAGAGGTTAAAATGGCCGTGTTTTCTACGGAAGTCTTTGCGTCTATTTTTTCGAATTGCCCCGTGGCTATGATTCACATACAAAAAATAAAAGGAGCGGGTCATTGCGAGGAACGAAGCAATCTCACGTAAGGACGTACTCGTTTTGGGGTGTTATCTGCATCCTGTTATTGACAGGGTGGTTTGCAAAGGCAGCTAGGCGTTAATAGAAGACTTCTTTAAAAAAATGAGAGCCACCGGAGGAATCCAGCAGCTCTTACTTACTAACCCATTAAATTCACAACTACTGCAAAAGTAATAATTGATAGCCGACAAACAAAATGACACGAGTGGTTTTAACTGTTAATTTTCTCTATGTATGGTAATGGTTTCACAATTAATGCCATAAAATAATTGATTATCAATACTTTATAATAACATTAGTGATTGTTTATGTTTGCATTTTAGGGCAAATCAAATGAAATAATTTCTATTTATATGAGTGTTAATTAAGGTATTTAACTCGTCCCGGCGGCAAATCGAATAGAATTAATTTTTATCTGATGGCATCTTGCATCCGGCAGGGTGTTTTCCGCCTACTAACGATAAGTCGAATATTTTGCTTTGCAGCAAATGTTGACACATCGGCACATTCGTATTTCTATCTTAACTTTTTAGCATCACCATTTACTCCCCGCTATTCGTAATTTGCATTCCAGAAAAGATAAAATATGATCAAACAATTTGCACCAATAGAAAAGACACCAAGAACATTTTTACCCGAAGATTTTAAGGTCACTGACTGGGCTGCTTTACAGCCGTGGTTCGACGAACTTTTAGCAAGAGAATTACCAACAAAGGCAGACCTGGAACATTGGCTGCGTGATATAAGTGAACTGGAAGCTGTGATAAGCGAGGATGCCTGCTGGAGACAGATAAACATGACGCTGGATACTACCAACAAGGCATATGAAGAAGCATTTACTTTCTTCTGCATGGAGATAGAACCAAAGATGAAGCCTTATGGTTTTGAGCTGAACAAGAAACTACTGGCCAACCCTTTTGAAAAAGAACTGGATCCGCAACAATACTTTCCTTACCTGCGCAACGTAGACAATTCTATAAAGCTATACCGTGAAGAGAATGTGCAGCTGCAGGCGGATATGAGCATACAGGCACAGCAGTTTGGTGTGATCTCTGGCGGCATGAGCATTGAAATGGATGGTAAGGAATATACCATGCAGCAGGCTGCCAAATTCTTGCAAAATCCAGACCGTAGCATACGTGAAGCCGCCTTTACCAAAATGGCAGAACGCAGGCTACAAGACAAGGATAAACTGAATGATCTGTTCAATACATTGATAGGCCTTCGCCAGCAGATAGCTGTAAATGCAGGCTTTGATAATTACAGGGATTATAAATTCCGCGAGTTGGGTAGGTTCGATTACACGGTAGAAGATTGTTTTGCATTCCATGCTGCGGTCAAGGAACACATCTTGCCATTGCAGGCTATGCTCACTAACTTCCGTAAGAGCAGACTAGGCCTTGATGTAATGAAACCATGGGATGCTGACGCAGAACCAGTGGGTATGCAACCATTGCAACCATTTCATGGTGGTAAGGAGCTGAGCGATAAAGCGGTAGAGGTCTTTAATAAACTCCGTCCTTACTTCAGCGGATGCTTGCAGACAATGCAGGAGATGAAGCGCATGGACCTGGAGAGCCGTAAAGGAAAAGCGCCGGGCGGGTACAACTGTCCGCTTGCAGAGACTGGTGTGCCATTTATATTTATGAATGCTGCCGGTACAATGGGCGATGTGATAACCATGATGCACGAAGGTGGGCATGCAGTACACTCATTCCTGTCTCACCACCAGCCACTATCTGCCTTTAAGGAATACCCTATGGAGATAGCCGAACTGGCGAGCATGAGCATGGAACTGTTTACCATGGAACACTGGGACATCTTCTTTGCAGATAGCAAAGAGTTGGATAGGGCAAGACTGGAAGAAATGGAGCGCGTTATAAGCGTGTTGCCATGGATCGCTACGATAGATAAATTCCAGCATTGGATATATACCCATGTAGGCCACACCAACGATGAGCGCAAAGCAGCATGGCTGGAAATATTGAATGAGTTCTCAACCGGCATTGTTGACTGGACAGGATTTGAGGACTACCGCGCGCACTCATGGCAGAAACAATTGCACCTGTTTGAAGTGCCGTTCTATTATATAGAATACGGTATTGCTCAGCTGGGCGCAATAGCTATGTGGCGCCAGTACAGGCAGAATAAAGAGCAGGCATTAGACAATTATATGGCTGCCCTAAGTTTAGGGTATACCAAGACGTTGAAAGAACTCTACTCAACAGCAGGCATCAAATTCGACCTGTCTCCTGCATATGTAAAGGAGCTGGCTGATTTTGTAGTACCTGTGCTGAACGACATGGGCGTATCTAATAAAAAGTAAAAACTTAAAAGTAAAAATGACCGCTTAGCATTTGCTGAGCGGTCATTTTTAGATAAAGACAGTTAAAGCACAACAAGAAGAGGCGACCTGTACAGGCCGCCTCTTTACACACTACTCACTATAAAACCGTCTTAAATATTACTTAGCCTGAGCGAACTCAAGACGCAGGTTCATTGTTACTTCGTCACCTACTACTGCACCACCCGCTTCAGTCAATGCGCTCCACTTCAAACCATAAGCTTTACGGCTCATTTTACCTGTAGCCTTGAAACCTGCCTTGATGTTGCCATATGGATCCTTTACAGTACCACCGTAAGTAACTACGAAAGATACTTTCTTAGTTACGTCGCGAACGGTAAGGTTACCTTCCAATACGTAGTTGTTGCCGTTTGTCTTTTTGAAAGAGGTGCTTGTGAAAGTCATTTTAGGGAATTTCTCTGCATTGAAGAAATCATCGCTCTTCAGGTGCTTATCACGCATTTCGTTATCAGTATTGATGCTGTTTACATCTACATCGAAAGATACAGTTGCACCATTGAAGTCTGCAGAATTAGCCTGCATAGAGCCGCTGAATACTTTGAAAGTACCTTCAACTTCAGATACTGCAAGGTGGCTAACCGCAAACTTTACAGTTGAATGGCTTGCGTCAACACCCCACTTAGTAGGCGCTGCTGCTACCGCTGTAGTCTTGGTAGTAGTTTTTGTAGTTGTCTTAGTTGTAGTCTTTGTCTGGGCGTTTGCCAGAAGAGATGCAGATAAAACCGCGATCAATAATGTTCCTTTTTTCATTTGTTTGTTTGTTTTGTTAGTACAAATGTATGTACATACATGCAATTTGCGACATAGAATTTGTAAATACATCTATAGGGCGCTATAAAAGTGCATATTATAAGACCTGTAATAAACGTGCCATACTATATAATATTAGCAAAGTTTATTACTTTAGCACCTTGTTCAATACCGCCCATGGCGGTATCAAACCGTTGTACCATGAAGAAAATTTTATTTGTATTATCCTTAGCCTGCTTATCATACTCGTCTTTCGGACAGCGATATATGGGAATTGCGACGGGTAATTGGGGCGGAATGAGCAGTATATACCTCAATCCGGCAAACATTGCCGATAACAGGGACAGGCTGGTTATAGATCTGGCAACAATAAATGCTGGTGTAGATAATAGTCTGGGTAAGCTGAATACTGTGAGTGGGCTAAAGAAGTTCATAAATGGGAACAGCACCAACATCAACGATGTATTTACCTATTCCAACAAGCAGAACTTCAGCCTGGTAGCACCCTATGCCGAACTGCGTGGACCGGGATTTATGCTCGCCATAAACCATAAACACAGTGTAGGATTTTCTACCCGTGTGCGGGGTATGAACCAGTTCAACAATTTTAACCAATCGGTATACAGAACGATAGCAGATTCAAACTATACCGCTAATGGTGTGACGCTTAATTCCCAGAACTTTAACTGGACCGGCCATGTGTGGGCGGAAGCTGCAGTTACCTATGGTGTAGTGCTGCTTGAAAAAGGCAAACATGAGCTGAAGGCAGGCGTAACGCTCCGCTACCTTAGTGGTGTCGGCTATCTGGGCCTGAAAGGCAACAATTTGAACCTGCGCTATTCAGGAGACACCATAACTGCAACCAATACAGATATTCAGTATTCCAGCAACCTGGTAAGTTCAAGCAGCACCTTATCTACAGGTATTGGCGCTAACAGCATATTTGACAACCTGGTAAACAGCAAAACCGGTAACGGTGTTGGTGGCGACATAGGTGTAGTATATGACTATATCGAAAACCCTGAGGCTACCAGCTTTGAAATGGATGGCAAGAAGAACGTAGGCGACCAGACCATAAACAGGTACAAACTGCGCGTATCGGCATCGGTAACAGATTTGGGTTCTATATTTTATAACAGCAATGGCAACTTCTCGGTAAATGTGAGAGGTAATGGTACACTAACAGGCCAGGGGCTAATAGAGAATGTAAAGAACTATGATGATTTCCGCAACTATGCTAAGAAGCAGGGATTTAATGTAGACACCGGCAAGGCATCTAACCGGTTGTATATGCCTACTACCATAGTACTGAGTGCAGACTACCACGCATGGAAGAACATTTACGTGAATGCTACTTACTTCAATAATGTAGTGAACAGGCAGAACTACGGCAACTCTTACTACAACCAGATAACCATTACACCAAGATATGATACACGCCGATATAGCATTGCTGTACCGATCACTTACAGTGCACTGTCAGAGAGTATGAAGATGGGTATTGGGGTAAGGGCCTATGGCTTTTTTGTGGGTAGCGATGATATGCTGGCCCTCGTATCTCACCAGTATGGCATGAATTTTTATGTAGGTGGGTTTGTACCTTTTCATAAAAAGCACATAAAAGACCGCGACGGAGACCATGTGTCTGATAAAAAAGACAAGTGTCCTGAAGATATGGGTACATGGAAGAGCCGCGGATGCCCGGATAAAGATGAGGATACCAAGAAAGAAGACCCATCGGAAAGGGAAAACTAAGTGGAATGAACTTTAAGGTATAATTATTGTATGGAATCAATTAATAACTATAATTTTGCACCAATAAAAAAACAGACAAATGAAGAAAACATTTTTATTTTTAGCAGGTAGCGCGATCATGTTCGCATCTTGCGGCGAGAAAAAAGCTGAAAATGCTGGTCCTTCTCAGGCACAGATCGATTCAACAGTAAATGCACAGGTTGCAGAAAAAGAAGCTGCAATGAAGGCTGAAAACGATGCTAAGATAGCAGCAGCGGCTAAGGCTCAGGCAGATTCTATTGAAGCTGCAAAGACTACAACTACCAAGACAACAACAAAAACTACAACACACACAACTAAACCTACAGCTCCGGCACCACCGCCGCCGCCGCCAGCACCAACAACTCCTAAGCCAAACCCACGTCCGGGTGCTCATTAATATTTATTGAGTTATCGATAGAAGGAAATGCCCTTGCGAAAGCAGGGGCATTTTTTGTTGGACACTCCGTTTATTCGAACTAAATTACTTCTTATGGGTGTACTCATAAAGATCCTTCACCGTCACCCTTCCTTCAAACAGGTGCACGATCATTTTGTTCTCGTCATATAGAGCCAGGTCGGGGAAGGAATTCACATTGTAATAGTCTATAAAGAAAAACTCATAGTCGCGGCCAATACCAACTATGTTGGGATAATCGGCAAGATGCATATCTGATGCAAACTTGCGCATAGCCGTAAAATCAGGGTTAGGCGTAGTAAAGTAGAACTGGATGTTTTTCAGTGAATCCATACCGCGTGTCAGCTCTACAGTAATATCGTGGCAATGACTGCAGCCGGGGTCGAAGAAGAAGATGGCCGTATATTTTCCTTTAGCAATATTAAATGTGTTGAAGACGGTGGTGCTATCCATCAGCCTTATGTTATATGCCGGCAGCTCTGGCGACTTCATATAGGGCAGGCTATCTGCGGGCATCCGCTTATAGCGGCCGCGACTTTGAGCGTCTGCGCTTATCCAGCCAATAGTAAGAAGTAGTATTATGAGTATCTTTTTCATAAATTCTGAGTACAGTTAGATTGTTACTGTCATATCTCCCATGTAATAGATATACTGTTCAAGAATAGGCAGCTCTGAAAGAGCTCAAGCAATAGCGTAGGGTGTTAGCCCTACGACTGAAAAACACCCAAACACAAAGCCCTGTAAGGGCGCACTCCTAAATAAGTAAACTACAATACTATTGACCAAATGACATCGCTACTCGTACGCAAACTAAAATTAAGCATTACATTTTGACAGAATCACTTTTAGATGATCGTGTAGTATCTAAAGTATTGTTAACAGGTGTTGGTTCATTACCATGCTTAGCACGGTATTTCAGCTCATTAGAGGCCAGGTAAAGCACCGGCAATAGGATGAACAAGGTAATGATAACGACAAATATTTTCGACTTCATGTCACCGCTTTTTTTGCAACAACGAAATTACGCCTTCTTTCTGCAATATGCGATAGCCAATGCGGTCGTTAGATATGCCGGGCTTTAGTTTGTAGGTAAACCTGTAGCTGCTATCTTGGTCCAGTTCCGTCTCGAAGTAGGAGAATAGGATCTCTTTATTTTCGGCAAACTGGTGGGCTACTTCATAGAGGTGGGTAGACAGTATCATCAGGTGATTATTGTGATTGAGCAAACCATCCATTACGGCCTTGGTACACTCATATGCATCGTGCACATTGGTGCCTTTGAAGAGTTCATCCATCAGCACCAGGTGTGGCTGATGTTGTTGTAGTTTTTCTGCGGTCTGCTTCATACGTTGTACCTCGGCAAAGAAATAGCTTTCTCCTTTCAGGATGTTATCTTCTACATGCATGTTAGTGATGATGCCCTGCAGAAAGCTGATACGCAGGGCTTTTGCCGGCACGCCCATGCCCAGATGAGCCATAAGGGCGCCAACACCCAGCGAGCGCATAAAGGTGGTCTTGCCCGACATGTTGGCCCCGGTAAGCACCAGGAAGTTGCGGCTATTGTCGAAGGTTATATCATAACCAATTGGCTGCTGTATCAATGGATGATATAGTTGCTCCATTTCGAACCGAATAGGTAATGCCGGCAGTATTTCGGGGAATACCCATTTATGTTCATTAGTTGCCCGCGCCATAGACTGCCACGCATCCAGCCGCGCATAGTGGTTGATGAGCCGATAGACCATACTCTTCATTTCGCGGCGTGCCTGATAGTTGAGTTGCGCCAGTTCGGAATATTTTGCATCCGGGTTCACATGCATCATCTTATCAGCAAGGCGGTGTTCTAGTTCTTTATTTATAGCATCCAGCTCATGTTTTAGTGCTGATGGAACAACTTCGTTGTCGGCTATATCGGCCAGTTGTTGGCAACCTTTCAAAAAATCTGAAAGATGGGAAAGCGAGAATTTGGTTAAAAAGTACTCCTGCTTGTTGAATACTTTTTGCATCATAGCGCCCATCATCAGGGTAATACCCGTTGGCGGTGCGCTTACATTATCTGCCGACTCAAAGAATTTTTCCAACATCACTATGGTGCCGTTAGAAATGATCTTTGGCCATAACTGCAGGTGTGTGCTCCAGAATTTAATAGCATCTTGTGTAGCTATAAGATTCTCAGCCGTGTCGGGCGGATGATGCAGGTGCTTGCGCAGCATATCCTTCCCCGCCAGTGAAGTGGTGCGGTCTATAAGGTCGAAGACCCCTCCACTGCCATCGGAAGTGAATATAGAGAGGTCTTTAAGTGTGATCTTGTCGTTTTGCATCAGTGAGGATGGCGAAAATAAATGCCATCAAGTTTAATGATTATATTTCTTTTGTGCAAGGCGCAAAATCTGCGAATAGTGACCTATTTAAAGACTTTTGCAACGAAGCAGAAATGGAATAGAATTAGTGAAATGGTGGTATTTATTTTTGCCATCTTCACTTTATCTGTCAAACAATATTCTTTGTCCTCTGTATAGATCCAAAACTTTGCCG
Organism: Flavipsychrobacter stenotrophus; assembly: GCA_947371715.1. Taxonomy (GTDB): domain Bacteria; phylum Bacteroidota; class Bacteroidia; order Chitinophagales; family Chitinophagaceae; genus Flavipsychrobacter; species Flavipsychrobacter stenotropha_C. Next base: position 4,353 of record CANBQQ010000045.1, on the reverse strand, counting down.
TTTTCATAAACGATATTTCCGTTAACTATAGTATTCACGATCTTAGCCGGGAACGTATGTCCTTCGAAGGGAGACCAGCCACACTTGTAGAGAATATTCTCCTTGCTCACGGTATATGTTTCGTTCATATCAACCAGTACCAGGTCGGCATGGTAACCCTCACGTATATAACCTCTTTTAGCTATCTGGAAGCATTGGGCCGGTGCATGACACATTTTCTCTACAACCTTTTCAATGCTCAGCTTACCCTGCTTTGCATATTGCAACATAAGCACCAGTGAATGCTGCACCAATGGCACACCCGCGGGAGCCTTCTGGTAAGGCAGTTGCTTTTCCTCCCACGTATGTGGGGCGTGGTCTGTAGCTATTATATCCAATCTGTCGTCAAGCAGTGCTTCCCACAGAGCATCCCTGTTCTCTTTGGCTTTAATGGCAGGATTGCATTTTATGAGATTACCGTATTGTGGATAATCATCGGCAGTGAAGTGCAGGTGGTGCACACATACCTCTGAGGTGATCCGCTTGTCGGTCAGCGGGAACATATTGGTGAACAACTGTAGCTCACGGGCAGTAGATATATGCAGTATATGCAGGCGGGTCTTGTGGATCATAGCCAGCTGTACTGCCGAGAATGAGCTGGCAAAACAGGCTTCAGTATCGCGTATCAGCGGGTGGTAAGAAGCATTATCAGCATCGGGGTACTTTGCCTTGTTTTCAGTGACCACGCGCTCATCTTCGCAATGGGTGGCAATAAGCAGCTCCGATTCAGCAAAGATCTTGTTCAGAGTAAGGTAGTTATCTACCAGCATATCCCCTGTACTCGACCCCATAAATATCTTCACACCGCATACTTCTTTCTTCTTGTCGTTCGTGCGCAATACTTCATCGGCATTGCTGTTAGATACGCCCATAAAGAAGGAGTAGTTGGCAACAGAAGTAGCCGCTGCAATATCATACTTGTCTTGCAGCAATTGTTGGGTGATAGCGGGCGGGTTGGTATTGGGCATCTCCATAAACGTGGTAGTGCCACCTGCTACCGCCGCCGCGGCTTCGGTGTGTATATTGGCCTTATGGGTAAGACCAGGCTCGCGGAAGTGTACCTGGTCGTCAATAACACCCGGCAGCAAGTGCAGTCCTTCACCGTTTATCTCCTTATAGTTGCCTGCGGGTGTGATGTTGGTGTCAATTTTATCTATAAGACCATCTTTCAACAGAATGTCTGATACCTTGCTGATACCTTCGTTTACTATGGTGACGTTTTTTATTAATATCGTTGTCATGTTGTTATATGCGGCGTATTAGTGAATAACGCTTAATTTTGCTACGCAAATCTACAATTTACATATCTGTAAAACGCCTTTATGCAGAAAAAAGCCTACCTCGCTCTTGCCCTTGCTTTATCAACTTACTGTTCTACTGCCCAAACGACCTATATAGCTACGGGATCTGACAACTACCTGCTTCTGGATAGGTTGGAAACGCGCTCAGGTAGACTATGTGATAGCCTGAACTTAAGTGACAAACTGGAGTCAAGGAAGAATGCAGTGCATTTTACAGAATCTATGCAGAGTTGGGCTGCCGACACTACCCGCAAGAACCCATTCAGCAAAATAGATCTATATAATATGCGTATGCTTGTTGCCGAGCATGGTGAATGGGCGGCTGATGAGAATGGATTTATAAAAGGAAAGCATACCCTGTGGGGCAAGATATACAAAGACCGTTACAACATGGGCTATGTAAAGACCAAAGACTTTTTACTGATCATAAACCCGGTCCAGAACTATGTTTCTACACAAGAGGCCAACAGTGGCGCCGGTAGCGTATCGGTAAAAGGACTGAGCGGATATCACTTATACGGTAGTTATGATCTCGAATTTCGCGGATGGTTTGGCAAGCGTATTGGCTTCTACACGATGCTTACAGATAACATAGAGTCTATGCCCGGCTACGTGTACAATTATGCTATGAAAGATGGCAAGTACATGGCTGTGCCGGGTGCCGACTACTTTTTTGTGCCTAAGTCAAGGGGGGCAAACTTCTCTTATTTCAATGCCAGTGGTTATGTAGACTTTGCTGCGGTTAAGGATAAGGTGAGTGTTACCTTCGGGTCGGGTAAGAACTTTATTGGAGATGGTGTTACCAGCCTTTTCCTGAGCGACTTCTCATCTAACATGACTTTCCTGAAGTTGCGCGCCAGAATATGGAAACTTAACTACGAGAGCTTGTACCTGCAGCTAACGGGACAATACAATAAACAGGCAGGCGATCAGCTATATGCGCACAAGTATGCCACCATGCACTTCATATCATTTAATGCAAGGCCATGGCTGAACCTAAGCTATTTTGAGTCTATAATATTCGACCGTGCCAATGGTTATGAAATCAACTACTTAAATCCAGTGGCATTTACGCTTGCTGCCAATAATTTTAATGGCAGTGCAGACAAATCGCTCATTGGATGGTCTTTTAAAGCCATTGCTGCAAAGCATCTGCAGTTTTACGGACAGTTCATGCTCAATGAATTTAAGGCATCTGAAATAGTATCAGGAAAAGGATGGTACGGTAATAAGTATGGTTATCAGCTGGGTGCCAAGTATTTTGATGCATTGGGCATAAAGAACCTTGACCTGCAGGCCGAATTGGATGCTGTACGCCCATATGCATATGCTGCTAAAGACACTATTGCCAACTATACCAACTTTAACCAGCCATTGGCCGATCCACTTGGTTCGGGCTTTATAAAGATGATAGGTATAGCCCGCTACCAGCCTGCAAAAAACCTGATGGTAACACTTAAAGGCATGTACTATGTGCATGGTGTAGATACAGGCGGTGCAAACCTGGGTAACGATGTATTCAAAACATATACTTCACGCCCTAAAGACTATGGCATAAAGATGGTTAACGGACCTAAGAGTCAGGTAATGAGCATTAATCTGAATCTGTCTTACCAGGCATCCAGAAATCTGTTTATTGACCTCGGTACCGTTTACAGGAAATTCGATAATGCCTCGAAAGTGTACAACGGTTATTCTTCGGTAGGATACGATCCGGCAGGGCCACTAACTACCAGTTATGTGTACCTGGGCATAAGGCTCAACTCGGCCAGGCGCGATTATAACTTCTTCTAATAAAATTTTGGCAAATACTAAAAAGGCTGATCATGATGATCAGCCTTTTTTATTGTCGTAATCAGCACTTCGCGACAATTTTTTTGTCAGCGCTATGAAGATGTAGAACACAAGAAATGGTAGTGGCTCTGTGAATCTGTTGCGCAGGCCTGCACCTGTGCGTTTGATCAGCTCATTGTGGGTGAAGTGAAAGAGTAAGCCACTGGCGAGGAATAATAAAAGTACTAATGCATATATCCCTAACCATAAGTTATTGATCCATTTATCGTGTCGCCGCCAGTTGACATAACCTACACCAGCTGTAAATAAAAACGCTATGATATGTACTGCCTGGTTTACAGTTGGTCCAAACACATTATTGCGCACAGACCCGAAATAGTCTACATTGGCCCAGCTGGCTAAGATGATAACAATAAGGGAAATAATAAATAGCGCTCTACCCCGCATGTACAGTTGCTCTTTTGGTTTTGGTATATTCCATCCAAAGGTAAAATACGAGAAGATATACAGCGGCAGTAAAAATGTAGTGATGGCTGATGTCTACCCAACCCCTGTGCGCTATATTCAGCCAGCCTATCAATGCACAACGGACAGTATTGATGATGTAGATATACGGTAGCCCTAGCAATATAAACAATGCCCGCCTTTTGGCCGTGCCGGGAAAACAGAATAAAAAAGAAATGAACAACACATAAATATCCAGTCCATTGCAGGGGTCTAGTATACCCAATACACCACGTCCGTTTATAGTAATAATGGCAGATGCGGTAGCATTGTCGTGTGTATAGACAGCACCTACAGAATCATAAAAAACCGACATCAACTTCGCAGTAGAGTAGGCTGTTGCATTGGTCAACTGCCTGTCTGGTATGCGAATTGGGTCAAGCACAAAATTATACAGCAGCTGCCACACAATAAATATAAGCGCAGCCTTGAGTAAGAATGATCTTACCAGTGGTGGAACCTTGTTGTATAATGTTTTGATGTCGGCCAATGAATAACATAAGAAAGAATTTACCCTTTCATACGACTGCAAAGGTATTATGTTTTGCTCTATTATTTTGTGAATATAGCGTTATACAACATCTGCCAGAGGGTAAAGGTCACAGAGTGGGCACTTCTGATCAGAAAAAAACATGAATATATTGACTAGTTAATACCTTTGACAATAGAACGTGGATGAACAGCAGATAGACCAAATAAAGAAACGCCTGGGTGA
>CANBQQ010000044.1 GCA_947371715.1 Flavipsychrobacter stenotrophus | reverse complement strand
CTGAAATGCCATTCTATTATTTTGGGATAAAGAAAATATTAACATTTGCAGAAGTATATCTGAGATATGCATTGTCTGGTGCATATCAACATGGGCTTTTACTTTTAAATCTCAAGTTTTTACTTTTTACCTAATTTCACATTTGCAGAAGCAGTCTTTATATGAAGCAATATATTTTTACAACCCTGTTATTATTTTCCGGTATCATTTCTTATGGTCAGGACGAGCTATTTGGTACAAGTGCGGCTAAGAAACAGCATTATGGGTTTATACTCAATGGAAATGTATCTGCCGACAAGCCATTGCTGGATATGGCCAAGCGCTATGGTGCCAGCTACAGGATAGGGGCTTCGGTTACTTACAAAACAAAAGGCAACTGGTTGTTTGGTGTCAAATACGATTTTTTGCTGGGTAACAAGATCACGGAAGATTCTTTTGCAATAAACATAAAAGACAAGTATTCCGGCGACTTTAATGGTAAGGTATTCCAGACCATTAATATCAATGGACAGCGAGTAGGTGTACCAGTATATGAGCGTGGGTTTCTTACCGGTATTCAGGCAGGTAAGATCATTCCGCTTAAGAAAGGCGAGAAGGATAATGGACTTATGTTACTGACCACAGTTGGTTTCATACAGCACAGGATCAATATTTACAACCGCGATGGTGATGTGGAGATGCTGCAGGGCGATTATAAGAAAGGGTATGACAGACTTACGCAGGGTATGTTCGTAGAGCAGTATGCAGGTTATACTTACTTCGCTAAAAACGGTCTATTAAATTTTAATTTTGGTTTGGACCTTATGTGGGGCTTTACAGAAGGTCGCCGTGCCTACTTGTTTGATGTTGGCCATGCCGATGATAAGAAAAGGAATGATGTGTTGCTGGGTGTGCGTGCTGGGTGGATGATACCGATCTTCAAACGCAAATCAGAAGACATCACATTTGAATGATCAACGTTCTCATTTACAGGTTAGTTATTGGGTTATATGCTTTGGGTATACGGGTAGCATCGCTATTTAAACCCAAAGCTAAGCTGTTTATAGCCGGCCGTAAAGGATTGCTGGATAAGATAAGGCAGGCACTGAGTACCGAGCAACGTCGCCGTATATGGGTGCATTGCGCGTCATTGGGTGAGTTTGAGCAGGGGAGACCGGTAATAGAGGCGTTACGAGCTAAGCATCCCGACTATGCAATAGTGTTGACGTTTTTTTCTCCATCAGGTTACGAAGTAAGAAAAGACTATGATGGTGCAGATTATGTCTTTTATCTGCCTGTAGACAGTCCTGGAAATTCCCAGGCATTTGTTGATATTGTTAGTCCATCTATCTGCCTGTTCGTTAAGTACGAGTTGTGGTATTTCTATTTGTCTGCATTGAAACAGAATGCTGTTGAAACAATACTCATCTCCGCCCGGTTCAATAAAGACCAGGGATTCTTTAAGTGGTATGGTGGTTTGCAAAGAGAAATGCTGGGGTGTTTCACTGATATTTTTGTGCAAGACCAGGCAAGCATAGAGCTGTTGAAAAGTATAAACATCAACCATGCAATAATTGGTGGAGATACCCGTTTTGACAGAGTAGTGAAGGCAGCTGCTCAGGTAGCGGTGCTACCAATTGCAGAAGCGTTTTGCGAGGGCCATAAAATATTGATAGCCGGCAGTACGTGGACCGATGATGAACAACTGCTATACAAGGCATTGCCATCATTACCCGAGGGATGGAAATTGATATTGGTTCCGCACGAGGTGGATGAAAGCCATATTAATGAGATAGTGAGATCGTATGGAAATGATGTGGTGAAATGGAGCGATTGGAAGAGTAAGAGCGATAAAAAAGTATTGTTGGTAGATAAGGTAGGGTTTCTGCTGCAATTATACAGGTACGGCACCGCGGCATGGATAGGTGGCGGATTTGGCAAGGCCGGGGTGCATAACGTATTGGAGCCTGCTGTCTACGGAATGCCATGTTTTTATGGACCGGTATTCCATCAGTTTACTGAGGCTGTGGAGCTTGTTGAGTTGGGTGGGGCAGAGGTCATTAATGAGCCCGAAGAACTGATAAAGGCATTAGCTTCTTTTGATAATACCGATATCTACCAAAAGAAGTCAGTAGCAGCCAGACAATATGTGCTCGGCAGGCAGGGCGCAACGGCCAAAGTTATGGAGCGCATAGATCATTACATTTTGTGAGTAAATTCTTATCCGTTTACATATCCACCTTCCCTGAACTTGACTTATATAATGATTTTCTTATTTCCTTGTACGCAGATAAAATCGTAGGTTTGCGCCGTTAAAAAATGAGTATGCAGCAGTTACAAATGGTTGACCTGAAAAGGCAATATCAAAAAATAAAGGCAGAAGTAGATACCGCTATTAATCATGTTATTGAGAACGCCGCTTTCATAGGTGGTCCTGATGTTCATAGTTTTGCTACTGAGTTGGCTCAGTATCTGGGTGTGAAGCATGTAATACCATGCGCTAATGGTACTGATGCACTACAGATAGCCCTTATGGCGTTGGGCCTTCAGCCCGGCGATGAGGTGATCACTCCAAGTTATACCTACATAGCTACTGTAGAGGTTGTTGCGCTTTTAAAATTGACTCCCGTATTTGTTGATGTTGACCCAGACACCTTTACCATGAATATGGAAAGCGTGAAGAAGGCTATCACTTCAAAGACAAAAGCGATCATACCTGTTCACCTTTATGGACAAAGCGTGAATATGGAGCCACTGCTGGCGATAGCAAAAGATCATGATATAGCTGTTGTAGAAGATAATGCTCAGGCAATAGGCAGCACTTATACATTCTCTAACGGTACTACTGTTAAGACCGGTGCTATGGGTATAATTGGTTGCACATCATTCTTCCCATCTAAGAATCTTGGCGGATATGGAGACGGTGGTGCAATGTTTACCAATGATGATGACCTGGCTCAGAAGTTGAAAATGATTGCCAATCACGGCCAGCAGACAAGATACTATCATGAGATGGTAGGTTGTAACAGTCGCCTCGATACGATACAGGCAGCCATATTGCGCATAAAGCTGAGGAAGCTTGATGAGTATTGCTATTCTCGTCGTCAGGCAGCGGATTACTATGACAAGGCGTTCAAGAATCATCCAAAGATCACTACACCATACCGCGCACCTTATTCTTATCATGTATTCCATCAGTATACATTGCAGATAAGCGGTTTTGACCGTGATACTTTACAGCAGAAACTGGCAGAGCGTAATATTCCTTCAATGATCTATTACCCGGTGCCTAGTCATAAGCAGAACATGCTGAAGGAATATGGCGTAGAGAACACGGTATTGCCGGTTACAGATATGCTACAGGACTGCGTGATCTCCTTACCAATGCACACAGAATTGACTGAAGAGGAACTGGCATTTATTACTAACAACCTGATAGAAATAATAGGATAAATCTATTCTAATGAAAGTAACTAAGACACACATAGACGGACTGCTGATCCTTGAACCGAAAGTACATGGCGATGAAAGAGGCTACTTCTTTGAAAGCTATCGTAAGAGCACTTTTGAAGACCAGGGCGACGCTGTCAATTTCATTCAGGACAATCAGGCTCGTTCTATAAAGAATGTATTGCGTGGCCTTCACTATCAGAATAATCCGGTTCCGCAATCAAAGCTTTTGCGTGTTCTGGAAGGCAGCATATGGGATGTAGCGGTTGATATCCGCAAGGGTAGCAAGACCTATGGCCAGTGGTATGGTATAGAACTGTCTGCAGAAAACAAGGTACAATTCCTTATTCCTCATGGTTTTGCTCATGGCTATGCTGTTTTGAGCGATACTGCTGAGGTTTTCTACAAATGCGATAACTACTACAGCAAAGATTGTGAAGGCGGTGTATACTATGCCGATCCTGCAATAAACATTGATTGGAAGATAGACATCAGCAAAGCCATAGTTTCTGAAAAAGATCAGAAACAACCGTTGCTTAAAGATGCCAACAATTTATTTGTATAATCAACTAACAGAAATAGAAACGCCGCTTCAGCTAATAGTTGAAGCGGCATTTTTTATTTCATAAACTTATTGAGCCATTAAGCAATTGCGCAATTGAGCCATTAACTCCAGCCGTTCTGTTCCATCAGCTTCTCAGCCCTGATAATATCTTCAGGAGTATCTATTTCTACACCCATATATTGTGTAATGGCCATACGCATAGGAATACCATGCTCCAGGAAGCGGAGACACTCTACCTTTTCAGCTGCTTCCAGTGGAGTCATTGGCCAATTGGTGAAGTTCATTAATGCTTCCTTGCGGAAGGCATATACACCAATATGTTCGTAATATGGGATCTCTATTTCTTTATTACGGGGGTAGGGCAGTACACTCCGTGAGAAGAACAGCGCATCATTGTTGAGTGCCAATGCCACCTTTACATAGTTATGGTCCTGTATCAATGCCGGATTAGTAAGACGCTGCACCAGCGAAGCTACCTGCACCGTGGTGCCGTCTACTCCGGTAAACAGGTTCAGTAGTTGCTCCAGTGGTTGTTTCTGTACAAATGGTTCGTCGCCCTGTACGTTCACAAATACATCGGCTTCCATATGTTCGGCTATTTCTGCAATGCGATCTGTACCACTTTCGTAAGTGCCTTTACTCTTTACGGCCTTTCCGCCGTTTTTGATAATTTCATCCATTATCTCGTCACTATCCGTAACAACGATCACCTCATCAAATAAGCCCGTGTTTACTGCCGACTCATAGGTACGATGTATGACACTCTTACCTTTTATAGGTGCGAGCAATTTTGAAGGGAAGCGGGTAGCACCAAGACGTGCCGGTATTAAAGCAATTACTTTCATAAAGTATATTCTACTAAATCAACGATAGTTTACATTACATCTCCCTCTCCCTTGGAGAGGGAAGGGGTGAGACTTCTTAAGCTTTTTTCAACACACCCAATAAGAACATTACCCAACCTGAAATAAAGAGCAATCCACCCACAGGTGTTATCAACCGGCCTATCACAGGGATGCTCACATTCTTAACTTCAAGCAGAGGATAGAGATACAGGGTGCCACTGAAGCATAAGATACCACCTATAAATAATGGCATTGCCATCTCCAGTTGTTTGTTGGGGAAAGATGCGTACACTACCCCCAGTATCAACAATGCAAAGCTGTGGTAAAATTGGTAAGTTACTCCCTTCTGGAAAACATCGATCTTTTCCGGCGGCAACATATTTTTCAGTCCGTGGGCAGCAAAGGCGCCCAGCACTACTGCAAGGCCTGCCAGCATTATACCTGCTACTATTGCGGGTTTATACATGAGACATAATTTTTTCAAAGGTAGTGAGCGAAATGTCTTCTGTTTGTAAAATATGTTGTGCCAGTTCGTAGTCCTCTTTTCGCTCCGCCAGTAGTTTATCCAGATATTCATCAAGATTACTCTTGCCTTTTAGTAAAGGTCTTTGCGTAGTGTCGTTCTTCAAATTATTGACAAGGTACGCGGTAGTCGACTGCAGGTAAATTACCTCGCCGGCATCCAGCATCATCTCCATATTTTTATAGAAGCATGGAGTACCTCCGCCGCAAGCAACAACTGTATTCTCTGCCGCAGTTGCTATGATACGTTCCAGGTATATATTCTCCATTTTGCGGAAACCCTCTTCCCCTTCTATTTCAAACAAAGTGGCAATTTCAGCCTTTTCCTTTTTGGCTATGTAGGCATCCAAATCTATGAACTCCTGGTCATAGGCTTCGGCTAGTTTTTTACCCCAATATGTTTTCCCGGTTCCGGGCATTCCTATTAAAAAGATCATGCTGATAACTTATTATTAATGAATTTCCAGAGGAAAAGCATACCATTTTTAGCAGCCATCTCTTTATTACGTTCCCTGTCGTAGAAGAACCTGAATTCTTTGGTCTTTACCTCATCTTTCGATGCTACAGCCATCCATACTGTCCCTACTTTTACTCTTTCCGTTCCGCCATCAGGGCCTAGTACACCGCTTACAGAAAGTGTGTAGTCCACATTAAGCACTTTCATTGCACCCCTGGCCATCTCTATTACAGTCTCCTCACTTACGGCTCCGTATGTATTCAGTGTTTCTTCCTTTACACCCAGCACATTCTGTTTAATAGAGTTGTCGTAAGAAACAATACTACCCATAAAATATGCCGAGGCGCCTGCCACCTGTGTAATGTAATGGCCTATATACCCACCGGTACAGCTTTCCGCTATTCCAATAGTTTTGCCATTCGCTTTCATGGTATTGCCCAGTATCTTTTCAACAGGCATATCGTCCATCGCTATTACTATACTGCCCAGCTTGGCGGCAATTTCATGCTGCTTCACTTCTATTTCGGCGGTTAGTTGTTCTATGTCTGTTCCCTTTCCTGTCAGTCTTAATTTCACAAAACCACTGTCTGGTAGAAATGCCAGCTTTATGTAAGGGGGTAGTGACGCTTCTATGTCTAATAACTTCTCAGCAATAAAGCTCTCTCCCTCTCCCGCGGTAAACACACTTCGGTGCACAATAGCATCACCGGGGAAATGATCTTTAATGCGCGGCAGCGCTACATTGGTCATTATATGCTGCATCTCAAATGGTACGCCTGGTAGCGAAATGATGATCTTCCCATCTTTTTCAAACCACATACCCGGAGCCGTGCCCATATCATTAAACAGCACAGTGCATACGTCTGGCACTTCTGCCTGCTTCATATTGCGCTCCAGTATTGGCCTGTTGCGTTTGGCAAACATTTCCTTCAGGTGAATAAGTACCTTCTCGTTTACGATCAGTTTGCCGCCAAAGTAGTCGCAAAGTAATGGTTTGGTAATATCATCGCTCGTGGGGCCAAGGCCGCCGGTAAGTACCAGTAATGATGCCTTTTGTAATTCTTCATCAAGTGCATTGGTTATTGCGTCCTTAGTATCGCCAACTGCCACACGCCTTACCACATCAATACCCAGCTTATTTAACTGCTGCGCTATCCAGGCTGAATTGGTATCAATAGTCTGACCTATCAGCAATTCGTCACCTATGGTTATTATTACTGCATTTACGTTACTCATGGATAATTATGTAGCGGTGTTTAAAATATCAGAGATCGGCCTTGGTAAAGAATGGCGCCAGTCGGCTATGCAATTCTTCAGGCATGTTTACTTTCTTCTTTTCTTTTGGGTCAAAGAATACCAATGTCGTTACCCCCTTATTCAAAAATACTCCGGCTTCATTATACAGTTCACTATGAAACTGGATCTTACTTGAAGTGGGTAGTTCTTTCAATATTGTTTTGACAGTTATCAGGTCGTCATAAACCGCCGGGCGGTAGTACTGCACATTAAGATCAGCTACCGGCATCATTATTCCTTTTTCTTCCAGTTCACGGTAGGTAAACCCTAATTCACGTATCGCCTCAGCTCTGCCTACCTCATAATAGAGCGCATAGTTGCCATAATAGAGATACCCCATCTGGTCTGTTTCTCCATATCTTACTCTTATTTGGGTAGTGGAAATGAACATTATGCAATTAGTTTACGCTTTTTCTATTATTGAGCAGGTTTTATCCTGTCTGCTTCCTTTATTGTGTTTACACTTGTTGCCTGGTTCAAGCAAGTAACGGTAAGGTCATTGATACAAACATGTGCCGGCAGATTAGCACAATACCAGGCTATATCTGCTATATCTTCGGCCCTTAGTGGGTTGATCTCTGCGTATACATTTTTGGCTCTTTCTTCGTCTCCTTTGAATCGCACCACAGAAAACTCCGTTTCTGCCATGCCGGGATGAATGCCGGTTACTTTTATACCGTAACTCAGCAGGTCAATTCTCATGGCCTGGTTCAGCGCGTCTACTGCAAATTTGGTGGCGCAATAAACATTACCATTCTTGTATACCATCTTAGATGCGGTAGAACCAATGTTAATGATATGGCCCGATGCCTGACTGGTCATAATTGGTGCCACCTGGCGGGTCACATAAAGCAATCCCTTCAGGTTGGTGTCTATCATTACATCCCAGTCGTCGGTGTCGCCGTCTTCTATGCTGCTCAATCCCGAGGCTAGTCCTGCGTTATTCACCAGTATATCTATACGATCTACCTGCGTTTTCAGGTGAGCTATGGCTGTGGCTACTTGTTGCTTATCCCGTACATCAAAGTTCAGGGTGACCACTTTTACTTTATACTCGTCTTCCAGTTGTTGTTTTAGATCGGCTAATCGTTCTTCTCTGCGGCCTGTTATACAGACAGTGTATCCGTTTTGAGCAAATTTTACTGCTATGGCCTTTCCAAAACCGGAGGTTGCCCCGGTTATCAATATTGTTTTGTTCATGCGCTGAAACGCTTCTTGTAAGCGATGTAAAGATAATAACGTGATGGTTAATGTGTTGCTAAAGAACGGATATAAAAAAACTGCCCCGCTATTGCAGGGCAGTTAGTAAAGATAATTTAAGGTAAAATGACCAGTTTTTGAGAGAGGATTCTTTCCTGTGTCCGCATTCGCACGGTGTAAGTGCCTGATGGTACTCCTGAAATGGAGTAGGTCAGCGCGTTATAACCTTTGCTTACCAACTCGTGTTCCGCAAGCTGTTTTACTACTTTTCCCTGCATATCTATCAACTCAATTGTGCAGGTATTGGCATGTTCCAGGAAACATTTGATCATGATGTTATTCACAGCCGGATTGGGCGATACCCCAAGCAGTTGCTGACCATGATAATAGTTAGATAATGGATTAGGTGTATTTAATGCCACTGCTGAATCAACAATGATGTTTTCATCTCCCGCCTGGTAAGCTGTGTAAATGAAATAGACGATCATCATTTCATCGGTTGTATTCTCTCCGGCCGTTACCAATTGGGGAGGTGAGCTTGGATTTTCAGGGTTTGAACTTGTGTTATTATATTCGGCATCAGCATATATGGTACTTAGCGGTGGTACATGTTTCAGGCGCGGAAAGGCGTAAAATCCTTGCCAGTGAAAATCCCATGCCGGTATATTAATATATCTGTCTGTATCGCCTGTAGGCAATACACCATAGCTTTTTATACTCGTGCCTATAAGATGCATGTGCGGCGCAAGGCCCAGCAATGTAACATCGAATGGAGATACCTGTTGCTCATGGTAAGTTTGTATGGCGTTTGCCGGAATATTTAGCGGCGTATTAATATTGCTTTCATGGTTCAGGATCGGGTCAATGCGCACATTTCTTATTGTTGATGCCGATGAGAAGAAGAAATGTACTTCGGTACTATCTACTAAACCGGCTGTGCCGGCAGGGTAGTGTATTTGTAAAGCTATGTCGGCATTTTGTGGCACCCGTAGTCCAAACCCGTTTGGGTAGACCATTGGTGCACTACCAGGTACCCATGCACCCACCATCACAGCATCGCTGCTACCTACACCACCAAAGTTGGTATAGCCCGGGCCCGGGCTGGCGGCATCTAGTGCCGTGCAAGCGCCTGTCGTATCCCAGAATACCAATACATGATGTACAATTGCCGGATTGCCCGGGATAGCTTCAAACGCTGTAACATATTTATCGGCCAGCAATCCGCTGGGTATAGAAAAGCACTGGTAGAGATCTCCGCTGGCTGCTGTGGATGTATAAGTAGGTATCTTAATGATGAGGTCGGGTGTGCCGGGTAGCTCGCCAAGGGAACTATAAACGGGCATTGGTGGTGCTGCCGAAAGCGTACCTGCCGGCGTGCCGCCACTTGCCCAACTGGCTATTGTGTTGATCTCAGCGGCAGATAGAATACGTTCATGAGCAAAATGAGAATAGCTTTTTTCGGGTGGCCAGGGTGGCATTTTGCCGGTTGTAACGTCCGTCAGCATCGTGCTTGCGTTGGCAACTGCATCACTATAGGTCATCAGCGCAAATGGCGCAATTCCTCCGCTATGGTGGCACGATGTACAATGATTGTACAGTATCGGCGCTACATCGGTACTCCATACAGGGGTTGCCTGTGTGCTTATGGCCGAGAGGATCAATGAATAAATAAGTAACAATTTTTGCTTCATATGCTTGTATTGAAATATGAATTTACTCATTTATATGATATGATGTAAATTAATTTAGAAATTAGAAGGGTATTGAAATAGACTATCACGTGCGTTTAGCCGCTCATTTTCTTGGGTAGAACTAATTCTACAGTAACATGAATATACATTAGTCTTATTCGCTTTATTAAAATTTCGTTAATAATCTACAAACTAATATCTTTGAGAAAATTAAAAAATATTCAAACTTTTATGAAGAGGAAATTTATATCTGCATGCCTGGTTGCCTTGTCGTGTGTCACGAGTATCTCAGCCATTGCCCGTGAAGAAAAACCACTGGATGCATTTATCAGGCACGTAAAGGAATCTCACTCATTTGTTACTGTTAATGATCTTTGGCAGACAAATCAGGCTTTTGATAAGAGAGAGTTGCTTAAAAATGTGGAGAAGGCTCAGCCCTTGACTATAGATTACACTAAGGTTGCAGACTTTCTGCAAAAGAAGATGACCGCTATTAACCTGGTTATTCCTGGTCCGGATGGTACAACTTACACTATCGAGCTTGCCCGCTACGATTTTACCAGCAACGATTTTGAAGTACATGCAATGGGGGCAAATGGTGTTGATACCAAGGTAGAATATACGCCGGGCTTACATTATAGCGGTGTTGTTAAGGGGATTCCCGGATCATTGGCATCATTCTCTTTCTTTAAGAATGAGGTGTATGGCATATTCGCTACTCCTGAAGGTAATTTCGTTGTAGAGCCAAATACAATGGTGGGCGAAAGCTACAACTACAACCAGAATTATGTTTGTTACAACGACCAGGATATCCTTTTTAAAGAAAAAGGACCAAAGTGTGGTTCTGATCTGTTGCAGGATGTGAGACCGGCTCATAAAACCACTACAACAGTAAATAACAATGTATATAACAACTGTACTGAAGTAAGATGTTTTGAAGTAGTTGACTACACAATGTATACTAAGAAAGGGTCAAACGTAACTAACGTGACTAACTACATTAACTCTATGTTCAATGTAAAGAACACAATCTACAGGAACGAAGGAATTCCGATCGTGCTTAAATATCTTCAGATAAATACTGCCACAGATCGTTTTGCACCTTTGCCAACCACTTCATCAAGCATATGGCTTGATACATTTGGCAAGATCACTCAGAATACTATGCATGGCTGTGACCAGGCTACTTTATTTACTACCAAGGGTGGTTCTATGGGTGGTGTTGCATGGTTGGGTACTATGTGTATGCCATACCAGGCATCAAGCTTCGCAGGCCCTTATGCATTTTGTAACATTGATAATAACACATCGCTTACTGTGTCTCCGTTTGCTACTTTTAGCTGGAATATTGAAGTTGCTGCGCATGAAATGGGACATAATCTTGGTTCACCGCACACACACCGTTGCTGCTGGGGCCCTACCCGCACTACTGCTATCGATGGCTGCTACACTATAGAAGGCTCTTGCGTTACTCCGGCCAATCCTACGTCAGCAGTAGGTGGTACTATTATGAGCTACTGCCATCTCACCAGCTCTGGTATCAAGTTCATTAATGGTTTTGGTACTCAGCCGGGTGATACAGTTAGATATGAAATTGCCAACACATTTTCATCAACATGTGGTGCTGCATACCAACCTGGTTACGCGCTTAATCTGGCAAGCAAAACAGTATCTGCTAACAGGGAATGTACTGATATGAATACAGGCTACACTTACTACTGGAAGGATAATCTTACTGCAAGTCATGTAGACGATACTTTGGTATTGATGATCAAGAAAAACAGCAACAGCATTGGTACACTTAATACCACAGGTTTCTCTGTTAAGCAAAATACATTGGCTGCGTTTGGTACAAATGTCGGCACTACAACTACCTTCCCTGCAGGTACTCAGGGCGTGGGTACAACTAACGTGTCTATGAACAGGTATTGGTCAATAGCAGGCGCAACCGCACCTACCATTGCGGTGGAAGTTGTTTTCCCTTTTGTTCTTAAAGATAGTTCTGATGTTGACGGAAGTGTAACAGGTGCTCCTTTGGCATTGACAAACTTTAGAATGTACAAGATAAACAGCAGCACGATAAGTGCAGATCCTTCAGCCGGATTTACCGGTGCAACTTCAGCGAGCTTCTCTACTTACAAGTATGGCGTTACTGCTTCATCTACAAGCTGGTCTCTTACAAGAAGCGGTGATACCTGCTTTGCGCATATATTGACTACCAACCTTACAGGGGGCGGTTCAGGATATTATCCTTCAGGTGCCGTTACCGGTGTTGAAAATGTAACAACAGGTAATGCTAATGTATTTGTATATCCTAATCCTACTGACAACAACTGGTTTGTGTCAAT
>CANBQQ010000043.1 GCA_947371715.1 Flavipsychrobacter stenotrophus | reverse complement strand
GCCAGAATGCCCAGCATATGTTGTTTAGCCAATGGCAGACTTTTGGGGTGAGCGTCCAGCACACAAAGGGTGCCAATATTTTGTCCATCTTCTGTTGCCAATGGGGCACCCGCGTAGAATCTAATGTAAGGTTGGTTTACAACCAATGGAATTGAAGAAAACCTTTCATCTTTCAATGGGTCTTCTACCACCATCACGCCTGTGTCCATTATGGTATGGGTGCAGAAGGAGGTATCTCTTGGCATCTGCACTACATCCATTCCTTTGCAAACTTTAAATTGTTGCGCATCAGCATCAATAAGTGTGATAAATGCAACCGGCGTTTCACAGATCTCGGCTGTAAGGGTAAGTATATTTTCCAGACCCTTATTCAGGTTGAAATTGTAATTGTCAAAGCGCTTTACCGCATTCAGTCTTTGTTCCTCGTTTGTGATCATATTTCAGTTGTTTTAGGAATTGATTATGCGTATTTTATATAGTTAGATGTTCGGGTATGCACAATTTGCTGTTTATCAATATGTGCTACAGTACATACGGAGAATAGGTAAGGACAGTTTTCGGCGCCTTTAAATTGTTTAATTAATACTAATAAATATTAAACAAAGCATAGGCGGTATTGGAAATAGGTATATAGTTAACTCGTACAATAGGCTGATTGTAGCGTAACTTGCAGGTTCAAACTTGTGTTTTGGGATCTATTATTGAAACGCGGAATTTATCAAAGTCATTTAAGCACTTCAAGGCTGTTACCGATCTGTCATTTACAATAAACCATGGGGATATTTATGGTTTTCTCGGTCAGAATGGTGCGGGGAAAAGTACTACTATGCGTATGCTGCTTGGGCTTATCTTTCCGGATAGTGGCAGTATATATATAGATGGAGAGGAGTTTAATAATGGTCGCAGGCATTTACTAAGTAAGATAGGTGCTATCATTGAGCGCCCTGATATGTATGGATATCTCTCAGGTTGGGATAATCTGAAAATGTTTGCTGCACTGAGTGACAGCAGTATAAAAGCTGCAAGATTGCATGAGGTTTTAGAAATAGTAGGATTGAAGGGGCGCGAGCAGGATAAGGTAAAAGCTTATTCGCAAGGTATGAAGCAGCGCCTGGGCATAGCCATAGCCCTTGTCCATAAACCCGATCTGCTGATATTGGACGAGCCTACCAATGGACTTGATCCGCAGGGCATCGCTGAAATGCGTGCATTGATCCTCTCACTCAGTCGTGATCATGGTAAGACCATATTGATATCATCGCACCTGTTGTACGAGATAGAACAGGTAGCCACCAGCATGATCATTATTCATAAGGGTAGGAAAGTGGTGGAAGGCAAGGTGAATTCTTTGCTCAACCCGGATGAGACATTTATTGAGATAGACATTTTGCCCGATGATGTAATACAACATAAAATTGAGGGTAGCGAATGGAAATCTATGCTCAGCACTGCAAAACATGGCTCGCTTACCTTTAAGATGAATCCTGAACGAACGCCGCAGTTGAATAGTTGGCTGGTGGGGCAGGGCATAGGTGTTACAGAGATCAGGTCAAAACATTCATTGGAAGCTTACTTTTTATCCCTTACAGATGATACAGTTATTACGAATAGAGCTATATAAAATTTTCAGGAGGCCGAGGACCTATATCAGTTTTGGTATAGTTACTGCTATCACTTTTGTCATTCAGCTGGCCATGCTTACTGATGGTAAGGGGTTTGTGAATTTTGCGTTATCGGGAGTTAATGAGCAGTTCGATATACAAGGGAACATCCTTAACGGGTACCTGATCACCTACATTATCCTGCAATCACTACTTATTCATATTCCATTGTTGGTGGCATTGGTTGCCGGTGATGCGCTGGCAGGTGAGGCTAATTTGGGAACATTGAGGCTGTTATTGACCAAGCCTATTTCCAGACCTAAAATAGTGATGGCCAAGTTTTTAAGTAGCTTTATCTATACTGTACTGTTAATAGTTTGGTTGGCGGTAGTTGCGCTGTTCTTCTCGCTGTTGCTTTTTGGAAAGGGAGATATGATCAACCTGAAGAGCGATTCATTTATCATGATCTTGCAGAAGGATGTGATGTGGCGCTATGGTCTTGCCTTTGCTTTTGCAGTATTAGCTATGACTACTATTGCCTCTATGTCCTTACTTCTATCCGCATTTGCCGATAATTCAATCGGACCCATCATATCAACCATGGGTATAGTGGTGGTGTTAACGATATTATCTAACCTGGAATTGCCGCTATTTACCATCATAAAGCCTTACCTGTTTACTACGCACATGATTGGGTGGAAGGGCTTTTTTGATGATCCGGTACCATACGCGGCTATAGGTAAGAGTGCGGTAGTGCTGGTGTTATATACTGTTGGTTTTCTGTTACTTACAGTGTTTTATTTCAACAAGAAAGATATTAAGTCATGAGGAAGTATTTATCATTATTGGTCGTTTTGCTTACGTTAGTTTCTTATAAGGTACGTGCAGATGATGCTACGAAGCTTTTTTATACTTTACGTACTAAAATTGCTACCGTTAAAGATTACCGTGCCGATGTGAAAATGAAGATAGATGTGAGCTTTATGCGCATACCGCAACTAAAGGGCACGTTGCTTTTTAAGGCACCGGATAAAATGCGGTTGGAAAGGAACGGAGGTTTGTCCATGCTGCCAAAGAAGAATATCAACCTGACGATAAGCAACCTGATACCAGTTGGTAACGTAACTGTGATAGACATTGGTAATGTAACCGTAAAGGGAAAGAAACTAAGATTGGTGAAAGTGATACCCGAAGATGATATGAACAACATTGTGCTGACCAAGCTGTGGATAGATGAGGCTAACCTGGTAGCAGTAAGGGCAGAAACGACCACCCGCAACGATGGTACTGTGATCATGGATCTTGATTTCAACAAATACATGTCATATGGCCTGCCAGATAAGGTTACCATATATATGGACGTAAAGGATTACAAGCTACCCAAGGGCGTGACCATGGACTATAATAATGAAGTGCCAACGGCAGCTAAGGATGCAAAACCCAAAGCGCAGAAGGGAACGATAGAGATCAATTACCTGAGTTACGCCATTAATACCGGGCTTACGGATGAACAATTTAATAAGAAATAATATGCTTAGAGAACTACTAAATAACACGTCGTGATGATTGCTAAACTTATCTAAAATTTCGCTTTATGTAAATAGTTTTCAGCAATTTGTAGTATTGCTATGCTTTTAAAAAATTGATGATTATCTTTGTGCCACATTTTTCACTTTCTACACTAAATTCTGCCGGATTCGCATGAGCTGGAAAAATTACTTTAGCACTTCCATTGGGAAAAAGCTACAAATGTCATTAACGGGTTTGTTCCTCATTACGTTTTTGATCGTCCATTGTTACATTAACGCCCAGATCTTTTATAATGATGGTGGCGCTCGTTTTACGGAAGCAGCCCATTTTATGGGTACGAACTTCCTTATCCGCACTGTGGAGATAGGCCTGATGGGCTTCCTGCTGTTGCATGTCATTCAGGGACTTGCTTTATGGTCTAAAAACAGGAGCCGCCGTACTAACCGTTATGCGGTGAATGCCGGTAGCGCTACCAGCCCCTGGTACAGCCGCAGTATGGCTTTGCTGGGTACGCTTATCCTGTTATTCCTTATCATGCACCTGTCTAAGTTCTGGGCGCCTAACCGCTTCTCACAGATAACAGGCAATGGTGAAAAGGATCTTTACCACATGATGAAGGAAGAATTCCAGACTGCATGGGTAGTAGGTGTGTACATCTTTGGCTGTATCTCTCTGGGATGGCACCTGGTACATGGTTTTTACAGTGCTTTCCAGACACTGGGCCTGGGTACATCAAGGTATAAAGGTTTGATCAAGACTACAGGTATCGCATTTTCTATCATCGTTCCGTTGATATTTATTGCTATGCCTGTTGCGTTCTTTATGAACTGGTTAGCCTAATCTATATCCACATAAGTTCTGCTACTGCTTCGGCGGTCAGCATTTAAGGTTTTTACTTTTAACTTTTGACTTCTTTTATATATGCCACTTATTTCTAAAATACCAGCAGGTCCGATAGATTCCAAATGGAAAACATACAAGGCGACTTGTAAGTTGGTTAATCCTGCCAATAAGCGTTCATTAGAGATCATTGTAGTTGGTACCGGTCTTGCCGGTGCTTCTGCAGCCGCATCTCTTGGTGAAATGGGCTATAAGGTAAAAGCATTCTGCTTCCAGGATAGTCCCCGCCGTGCACACTCTATTGCTGCACAGGGTGGTATCAATGCCGCAAAAAATTACCAGAATGATGGTGATAGTACTTATCGCCTGTTCTACGATACAATTAAAGGTGGTGACTACCGTGCCCGTGAGGGTAATGTGCACCGTCTTGCAGAAGTGAGTGCCAACATCATTGACCAGTGTGTAGCGGCAGGTGTTCCGTTTGCACGTGAATATGGTGGCTTGTTAAGCAACCGTTCATTTGGTGGTACACAGGTGCAGCGTACGTTCTACGCTGCAGGCCAGACTGGTCAGCAGTTGTTGATTGGTGCTTACCAGGGCCTTGAGCGCCAGGTTTCTTTGGGTAATGTAGAAATGCATTCCCGCCATGAAATGCTGGAAGTGGTAATGGTAGACGGCGTAGCCCGTGGTATCATAGCCCGTAATCTGGTAACAGGTGAGTTGGAGCGCCATTTCGGTCATGCTGTTTTATTATGCACAGGTGGTTACGGTAACGTATTCTACTTGTCTACAAATGCAATGGGTAGCAATGTTACCGCAGCATGGAAGGCACACAAACAAGGTGCATTCTTTGGTAACCCTTGCTTTACACAGATTCACCCAACGTGTATCCCTGTTAGTGGCGATCACCAGTCTAAGTTGACGCTGATGTCTGAGTCGTTGCGTAATGATGGTCGTATCTGGGTGCCAAAACAAAAGAACGATCAGCGCAAACCTTCTGAAATCAAGGAAGAAGAGCGCGACTACTACCTGGAGCGCAGGTACCCTGCCTTCGGTAACCTTGTACCGCGCGACGTGGCCAGCCGTGCTGCTAAAGAGCGTTGCGATGCAGGTTATGGTGTAGGTTCATCTAAGATGGCAGTATATCTTGATTTTGGTGCAGCTATTGAGCGTTATGGCAAGATAGAAGCTAACAAACAAGGTAAGCCAAACACCAGCAAAGACGAAATAATAGTATTAGGTAAGGGCGTAGTAAAGGAGAAGTATGGTAACCTTTTCGACATGTACGAAAAGATCACCGGCGAAAATCCTTACGAAATGCCAATGCGTATATATCCTGCAGTACACTATACAATGGGTGGACTATGGGTAGATTATGAGCTGATGACCACTGTGCCTGGCTTGTATGCTTTGGGTGAGGCTAACTTCAGTGATCACGGTGCTAACCGCCTGGGTGCATCTGCACTTATGCAGGGTCTTGCTGATGGTTACTTCGTTATCCCTTACACTTTGGGTAACCGTCTTGCAGATGATATCCGCACAAAGGCAATACCTACAGATCATCCTGCTTTTGTAGCGGCTGAAAAGGAAGTAAGCGATCGTATCAACAAGCTCATGAGCATTAAGGGTACTGAAAGCGTGGAAAGCTTCCACAAGCGTCTTGGTAAGATCATGTGGGAGAAGTGTGGTATGGCTCGTAATGAAAAGGGATTGAAAGAAGCTATAGCTGAGATCGCTGCATTGCGTAAAGAGTTCTGGAGCAATGTTCGTATTCCCGGTGATATTGACGAGTTCAACCCTGAATTGGATAAGGCCGGCCGAGTTGCTGACTTCATAGAGCTTGGCGAACTGATGTGCCTTGATGCACTAAACCGTAATGAAAGCTGTGGTGGTCACTTCCGCGAGGAGTACCAGACAGAAGAAGGTGAAGCGCTTCGTGATGATGAAAAGTATATGTATGTAGCTGCATGGGAATATAAGGGTGTAGGTCAGTTTGAAATGCACAAGGAAGACCTTATCTATGAAGTTGTTCACCCAAGTGCACGTTCATACAAGTAATTGAAACTAAAAATTATTGCTACCCACAAACGGTAAATTGGCTCATAGCCAAATTGTCCAATTGTCAAATTGAAAAAGTATGCAACATTATAATATGAACCTCACCTTGAAGGTGTGGAAGCAGAAAAATGGTAAAACAAAGGGTGGTTTTGAAACTTACCCTGTAAAGAACGTTTCTTCTGAAATGTCTTTTCTGGAGATGTTCGACGTATTGAACGAGCAACTGGTTTCTGAAGAAAAAGAGCCTATCGCTTTCGATCATGATTGTCGTGAAGGTATCTGCGGTATGTGCAGTATGGTCATCAATGGCCGTGCACACGGACCATGGTCTCAGAACACTACTTGCCAGCTACACATGCGTGCCTATAAAGATGGCGATACTATTACTGTAGAGCCTTGGCGTGCTGATGCATTCCCTGTTATTAAAGATCTGGTTGTAGACCGTACCGGTTTCGACCGTATCATACAGGCAGGTGGCTTTATATCTGTAAATACAGGTAATGCACAAGATGCTAATGCCTTGCCAATTGACAAGCAGAAAGCAGATGAATCATTTGCCGCTGCGTCTTGCATAGGTTGTGGTGCATGCGTTGCTGCATGTCCTAATGCTTCAGCTATGTTGTTCGTATCAGCTAAGGTATCTCACCTGGCATTGTTGCCACAGGGTGAGCCTGAGCGTATGACACGTGCTTTCAACATGGTAAACCAGATGGATACTGAAGGTTTTGGTAGCTGTACCAACATTGGTGCGTGCGAAGCAGAGTGTCCTAAGGGAATATCTCTGGAGAATATTGCCCGTCTGAACCGTGAGTACATAGGCAGCATGATGTCTGGCTCTAAGGTAGAAGGAATGGCCTAATTGAGGTTTTCGGCTACGAAGTAGCTTAATATAGTAAGGGGCATTAATGAACTATTCATTAATGCCCCTTTTTTATTCTATTGCTTTAATGCCGGGCCGTGCATTAAAATTTCGTCACGGCCATTAATGCACCGCTTCTAAGATTTCATATTAATGAACTGTAGCGGCAGATCGATATTAGATGAACGACAAAGAGCGATCACATCCTGCAGGTCATCTATTTTCTTTGCAGTAACGCGAATCACATCATCCATGATGGCAGCCTGTACTTTCAGTCCGCTATCCTTAATGATCTTAACTATTTTCTTTGCATAGTCCTTATCAATACCATTCTTTACAGGTATCGTCTTGCGGATATATTTGCCGTTGGCATTAGGTGTTTTAGTGAGGTCAAAGCAATTGGCTTCAAGGCCCTGACGCATGGCTTTTGTCAGCAACACATCTTCCAGTTGCTGCAATTTCATGTCACTTTCCACTTCCATAGAAATGTTCATTTCTTTTTTGTTGAGCTCGAAAGAAACATGCGTGCCCTTAAAGTCGAAACGATTGTCTATTTCCTTTTTGGCTATGTTTATGGCGTTGTCAAGTGTCTGAAGATCTACTTTGCTGGCAATGTCGAAAGAAGGCATAATTATGGAATTATTTAATTGTTGCGTTTAATATAGCAAAAGTAAAAAATGTTCGTTGTAAATACCATTAAACTTATCAATGCAACATTGAAATGTAAAAACGTTAAAATCTGATAGTAATAATTGGATTCGTTATGTCGTTTAACCTCAATTATTGTAATTTTAATCAAAAGACACTCCACTGCGTATGATAGCTGCCCAACAACAGCCACCAACCATAAATATAAAAGCACTTTCGTGGACCATAGGTATCCATGCACTGTTGCTATTGCTCTTTTTCCTGTGGCGATATACCATACCGGCTGTCACTACCGAAATAGGTAACGGACTGGAAGTGAATCTCGGGTCGAGCGAGAACGGCAGCGGTAATGATCAGCCAATGTCTAAAGAAGATCCGTCGTCTTACAGTGCATCTGTAGTGTATAAAAATTCAGAAGTGAAGAGTCCGCTTCCCAAGGAGATGATGCATTCAGATGCTACAGACGCGCCTGTTGTGACTGACCCTAATAAGAAAGACGTAAAAGGACAACCGGGAACTAAGCCTACACCTGAACCAAAACCGGTACCTAAGTCGGTGTATGGTGGTGATAACAATGGTAAAGGTGGCAATGGCGCTAAAGACAATAAACCCGGCACAAGCGAAGGTATAACTCATGGATCAGGCGATCAGGGCGTAAATGGCGGAACGCCGGGTGCGTCAAACTATACCGGAGTGCCAGGCTCAGGCGGTGGTGGAACATACCATACGCTTACAGGAAGAGATATCACGCCCAAGAAGCTGGAAGCAGAATTTAGAGAAGGTGGAAAGGTAGTGATCAGTGTGACTGTAGACCGAGATGGTAATATTGTAAGTAAGTTTGTGAAGTCGTCTTCTAACCCTGAGCTTACCCGCATTGCAATGGATAAGATCAGCAAGGCGAAGTTCAGCAAAAGCACCGGATCTGCACCACAACAGTTCGGAGACGTAACCATTGTATTTAAAGCACGTTAATTTCTACTGTGACTACCAGCACCTACCAGGATACACTCAATTATATTTTTGAAAAGCTGCCGATGTTTTCGCGCATTGGCAAAGCTGCATTAAAGCCTGATCTGACCAACACATTGAAGCTGTGTGCGGCACTAGGCGATCCTCAGCATAAATTCAAGTCCGTACATATAGCAGGGACCAATGGAAAGGGTAGTACCAGTCATTCTTTGGCGGCAATATTCCAGCAGGCAGGTTATAAAACCGGATTATATACGTCGCCACATCTTATAGATTTTCGGGAGCGTATTCGCATTAATGGCGTGCCGGTTAGTGAACAATGGGTGGTAGATTTTGTAGCAAAATGCAGGCATTTGATAGAAGAGATCAATCCGTCGTTTTTTGAAATTACGGTTGCCATGGCATTTCTGGCATTTGCCGAAGAAGGTGTTGATATAGCAATAGTAGAAACAGGGCTGGGTGGAAGATTGGATAGTACTAACATCATTACGCCCGTTTTATCTATTATCACTAACATAAGCTATGATCATAAAGATCTGTTGGGTAATACGCTTGCGCAAATAGCATCGGAAAAGGCAGGGATCATTAAAGAAAATATACCCGTTGTAATAGGGGAGCAAGGCGATGAAACTGATAAGGTATTTTTTGAGCGTTCTGTTATGCAGCATAGTCCGCTTTATTATGCAGAGTCTCATTGGGATATGGTAAGGGTGAAGCAAGATGCACGCTGCCAGTATTATAAGGCAGTAAACAAAGTGAAACAAGAGCTTTGCGATATTCAGACCGACCTCACAGGCAACTACCAGCAGCACAATATCAAGACTGTACTTACCGCCGTTGAAGTACTTTCATTCCTGGGATTTAATTTATCGGTATCAACTGCCATAGATGCACTCAAAAATGTAAAAAAGTCCACCGGGCTTATGGGGCGCTGGGACTGGCTACAAGAGCAACCGACTGTAATATGCGATGTGGCACATAATACTGCAGGACTCACAAATGTATTGCAGCAGTGGGCGCAGGTTGAAGCCTCTAATAAACATATAGTACTGGGATTTGTTAAAGATAAAGAAGTAGCAGAAGCATTGGCATTATTTCCTAAAGACGCAACGTATTATTTCTGTAATGCACAGATACAAAGAGCATTGCCGGTAGGTGGCCTGACAGAAATGGGTCTTGCCGCGGGTTTAAATGGAGGAAGTTATGCATCGGTAGCAGATGCCGTAAGTGCAGCAATGGCTGGAATGAGCGGTGATGACGCTTTACTAATTACTGGTAGCTTCTTTATTGTAGGCGAGGCACTGGAGATGACGCGCTGGAGCGAAGGAACGCAATAAACAACGATACCTTGTCGTAAAAATATAATTGGTTGAGAAAGGGCAAAATATTTGCTGCTGTCTCAACCAATTTCTTTATGATCAGAATTTCTCTGTACTTAACTTCCTCTTGTATACCAATAGCGGCCACCGCCACGATTGCTATGTGCATTGAACCTTTTCCTGCGCCATGGTGTACGGCGGGGAGAAACGCAACTTGCGAGAAAAGAAAAGATCAGGAGTAGAGCTATTGCTTTTGCCAGTTTATACTTCATAGGCTCCAAAATTAATCAAATAATTTATTTTTCCTAGCCTTATCCTGATCTTTGAAAATGAGTTTTTTCATCGTAGTGCACTGATAGGTGTAATAAGTGCTTTTGTATTTTCAGCTGTAAATCCGGATCTCATCTTTGCACGTAGATAATACTGTGAATTGGTTCACAAGATCAGGAAACTACTAAAAATGACAAAACCCTGATAGTATATCAAGGTTCAATTGCCATTACATAAGGTAGGACTAACTGATAGGTCAAGACTAGGTCAGTTCATAGTTGAGTATATTTTTATTCATAGCAAAAAGAAAGGCCAGAGGGGCTGATTAACTGCGTTGTTAATTATGATGTAATTTACTTACGATCAGAGGGTTCCTTGAAAAAATATGACGAAATGCATGTTTTTACTCCTGAAATGCATTGACAATCCGACGAGTTATGATTTTTAGATTAAGTATTAAAAATATTTTGATTGCAAAAATGGTCGTAAAATAGGAGCTTCTACTAAAATTGACAAACCCCGGTAAAGAATTAGCAGGGCTCATTTGCCAGACTTGTGGATCTAATTATTAACGGTAACAGGGCCTATAGGTGTTAACATCTTAATGAGCAACAAAGTAAATTCATTGCCTTACATCACTAGAATAAAAATGATGAAATGCATGTATTATAGCTTGAAACGACATAATTATCCGATGGGGAAATTAAATCAATTTATCTACCTATTGTTCCAGGTTGAACATGCGTAAAAAGTCGCTCTTTGCAGATCGGGAAATTGGTATTTCTTTTTTGTCCGACATAATAATGAACCCTTTTGAATCATAACGCAAAACATCTTTTATGTTGATGATAAAAGAACGGTGTATCTGGAAGAAATCGTGATTGTCTATGAGATATTGAAAGCGACCAATATTGCTCGTGCTTAAATAGTCTTCTGTAGGGGTAGTGATCTTTGTGCATTTATTTACACTTTCCAGGTATAAAATATCTGCTATGTTGATGTAATCTATACCATGTTTGCCGGGCACTGCAATCTTGCCGCCGTTTTGTTGGGGCTGAATTTTACCGCCGGGGGGAAACATCGCTTGTTTTTTATGAACTATTCTCTCAATTGCCTTATCAACCGCACCAGACAACTCTTCATCGTCGATAGGTTTTAGTATGTATCCCGTTGCCGAAAGTTCAAATGCTTCAAGACCATAATTGTCATGAGCGGTTACGAAAATTATCTCGCATCCGATTCCCGGTATCAATTTTAATAGATTGATTCCTGTCTTTCCCGGCATTGATATGTCCATCATTAAAAGATCGCACTGGGTTGTTCGCAATGCGCTTAATGCTTCCTGCCAATTTGAATAAGTTGCAACAATAGTAATGTTGGTGTATAATTTCAATAGCCTTGAACTAAGTAGCTCAATTGCATCCAATTCGTCATCTACAATTATGCAGGTGTGGTTGTTTATCATTATTCAGGGTACTTTATGGTGATCGATACTGCTGTTCCTGTTAGTGGCGGTAGTTTATCTATGTAAGAGATCTCAACATGCACACTTTCGTATTTATTGAAAATATTTACAAGATCTTTTACTAACAAATTACCGTAAGATTCTTCTTTGCTCACATTTTGCCCGCTTATCTTTTTTGATTCTTCTCGCCCTATTCCATTATCGTCAATAATACATACCAGAGTAGTATCGTCTGTCATGTTGAATTTGACAAGTAGGTGACCTTTTTCAATATTATTAAGCAAACCATGTTCTATGGCGTTTTCAACAAACGGCTGTAGCAATAATGAAGGAATTTTTACAGACCGGTTAGTGAGGTGCGCAGTATCTATCTCATAAGAAAATCTGTCTTTAAAACGTATTTGCTGTAGTTCAATATAGTTCTGGAGATTAATTATTTCTTCTTCAGCGGTAATAAATTTGTTCCTCGAGGATTTTATATAGCTTCTTAATAGCTTAGAGAACTTAGAAATATGCGTGTATGCTTCATCCATTCTATTTTTACTCACTAGTAACAACGCAGAATTAAGGGAATTGAAAATAAAATGTGGGTTAATCTGAGAGTAAATAGCTTTAAGTTCCATTTCCATTCTCAAATTGCGCTTCATAGAAGCATTCAGCACCAACCGTCTGGTTATTAATATTGAAACGGTGAATAAAAAAATAACGAATAACGATCCTGTTATCCAGATTGTGATCTGCATGTTTTTTGTTTGCCACCAATATGGTTGTATATAAATATATAAGTCTAATGGTGCACTTCTCCAT
>CANBQQ010000042.1 GCA_947371715.1 Flavipsychrobacter stenotrophus | reverse complement strand
TCGACCAATGGCGGTACTTCATTTACCAATATTTATAGCAGTACTACCCAGTGCCTGGTGTGTTATGATTCTACCGTCACTTCTGGCTCGCAAGGGTATTATAATTTCAATCTTACTGTTAATCCTGCTAATCCTTTAGAACTGCTACTTGTGTCGCACTGCGTATGGCGTAGCACTGATGGTGGCTATACATGGAGTTGGCGCACGCAGTGGTACGATCAGGTACATACCGACATGCATGAAATATTGTTCGATCCTTACAACCTTGGTCTGCGTTTCAATGCCAATGATGGTGGTGTATGGTTATCGAGAGACCCTCAGGCTACTGTATGGGAAACACGCAGCAACGGACTGGCAGCAACAGAAATGTATCATGCCGCGCAAAGCCCTGTAAACAGGCAGATGATAAGCGCAGGTACACAAGATAATGGTGAGTTGTTTTTTGATGGTATTTGGAAGACCAATCGCGGTGGCGACTGGGGCGCAAAATGTGGCATAGATTATTTAGGTAGTAACACTGTTTATTATAATAACGGTCAGCGCCGGAACCTGCAGCCGCTGGGTGGTGATTATTCTTACAATGCGCCATTTACTACAACCCCCGAATTTAATATAGAGTTCCTGCCATCGGCACCTAATACTGCCTTCATAGGTACTGACAGTGTATGGCGCAGCAACGACATCAACAATGCCTTGCCAAGCTGGTTGTTCCTGGGTACACTCAATGAGAACATTATGGGTATGGCTTCTTGCAGGGCCGACAATAACATACTTTACGTGGTTACAGACAACGATCATTTGTTGCGGTATGACAATGCTATGAGCGGTGCACCAACGTACATTACTCTGGCCACACCTGCCGGCACGGGAATAAGGGCAAGTGTAGCGACAAACAAGTACAATGCCAACGTAGTGTATCTTACTTGCGGTACTACTATTTATCGTTCGGGGAATAAGGGAGTAACCTGGACCAACATTACCGGTGCATTGCCTTCTCTGAACATACTGAAGGTAATTGCCGATGATTACTCAACCACGGAAAGACTATTTGTATGCCTGGGTAACTATGTGTACTACAAAGACAATACAACCACTACCTGGACATTGACCGCAGGTCTGCCAACGGTAATGAGTATTAATGACTTTATGGTCTATAACGATAGTACCTCAGCAAGCATTGTAAGAGTAGGTACTTACGGTCGTGGTTCATGGGAGTGCAACATACTCAACAATCTGCCACCTACAGGCACATTTGCTTCAGATAAGCAGAACATATGCCCTGGTGATACTGTACGCTACCATAAGAACCTGTACGGTAATTATACCTCATTTACCTGGTTGTTCCCGGGCGGTAGTCCTGCATCATCGACTGTAGATAGTCCCGTTGTTGTTTATACCACTAATGGCAACTATAATGCAACGTTGCTGGTCACAGGCCCGGGGGGTACTGACACGGTTACTATTCCAAACTATATCCATGTTTCCAACGGTATAGTTGCCACTATCAGTGAAGGATTTGAAGCGGCGACGTTTCCTCCAGCCGGTTGGCAGCATCAGTCGGCAAGTGGAACGCAGTGGCAGCAGACTAGCGCCGCCGGTGGCTTCGGTACAAGCACCCGCAGTATGCTGTTCGATAACTTCAATAATGATGCAGGTGGACGAAAAGACCGTATAATATTACCTAAAATAGATCTCACCGCAGCTACTGCAGCCTACCTGAAGTTTGATGTAGCCTATGCCTACTATCCCGGCTATAGAGATACTTTGTTGGTGGAGTTATCTACTGATTGTGGTAAGACTTATTCAACGATCTATCTGAAGGATACCAGTTACCTGGCCACCGCTCCTAACAATACCACCAGTTTTGTGCCTGCAGCTACAGAGTGGCGCACAGACTCTATCTCACTGAATAGTTACATAGGTGGTGGTGTGCAGCTATGCTTTACCAACAAGGGGCACTACGGTCAGAATGTCTACATTGATAACGTAAATCTGAACGTTACCTGGTCACCCACAATTGGTGTGAATACCATAGGCAAGGCAAGTAAAATAGCCGTTTACCCTAACCCTGCCAAAGACAGGATATTCATCAAAGCCGATGGACTTAGTGGTAATAATGTAACGGTCACCTGCTACAATAGTGTTGGGCAATCAATGCTCACCAGAAAGGAAGCATTAAACAACGGACAGGTCAATACTTCATTTGATATAGCTTCATTGCCACGCGGCATTTATGAAGTGCGCGTGCAAAGTGATAGCGGAGAAGGATATGTAGAGAAGGTAGTGTTG
Source organism: Flavipsychrobacter stenotrophus (assembly GCA_947371715.1). Taxonomy (GTDB): domain Bacteria; phylum Bacteroidota; class Bacteroidia; order Chitinophagales; family Chitinophagaceae; genus Flavipsychrobacter; species Flavipsychrobacter stenotropha_C. Next base: position 10,544 of record CANBQQ010000042.1, on the reverse strand, counting down.
CAATAATCTATTGCAGCCCCATCAACTCATTGAACTCTTTTATTACTTTATTAAAGCGCTCTTCGCCCAGCATGTTTCGGGCACTTGAAGAAGTTTGGTAGAGTACGATAATTTTAAACTCTTCGGCACTACATTTTGTATTCAGGAAGGTGACAAATGCGCCACCTACCGGATAGAGTATCTTCTCGTCGGTCTTATCATTGTCCCATATGTCGAGGACGGAATGAAAACTGCTGCCGTGAAGTATAGCTTTGGCTTCAGCATATTTTTCCTGTTCGTTGCCGGTAAGATTGAATGCCACAGCAGCCCCTTCTGAAATGAATTTTGCATAGCCCACCTGTTTTTGCCCCCAGCCCCAGTAGCTGAGTGTATGCGTGATCTCATGCCCGATTGATTGATTTCTGGATACATGCGACAGGCACTGGCCTGGTCTTGTAAAGCCAAGTTCTCTGCCGGTAACACGTTTGGCCATGCCCTTATCGTTCCATACTTTATAGGTGATCTTTTTAGGTAGTACTGCGTGAAACGTTTCATTGTTCACAACATAGGCACTGTCATGCTTTTTCATGAAGGTATTCACCGCAGGTCCCCAGCCGGTGGTGTCCTGGAAATTGAAGATCATATGCTCACTTTCAATAACGGTCCACTTTGGCTCCTCTTTCGATAATTCCGCTCCCAGGGAATCAAGCAGGTGTTCAGCAAATTTTACTGAAGGCTTGGTATGTCCCAGATCAACAGTCTTGGTCAGTTCTTCAATAGCGCTGTCTTTCTTGTTGTTGTGAATGTATATCTCAGCCAGGTGAGCATGTGACCATGACGATACCCAGCTGCGGTCTTTATTGAACGCAATAGCCCGCCTGAAGTTATATGCAGCGGAGTCATAGACCTTTGTATAGAAGTAGATGCTGCCAAGCGACAGGTATGCCTGTGCGTACGAGGTGTCTTTGGCAATCACGGCCTTCGCCAGTGTTGCAGCCTCGGCATATTGTTGGTTAGTTATGAGCACATCTGCCAGCAAATATTGGGCATATTTTTCTTGCGCTTCTGTCTTGTTAAGCGCCACTGCTGTTCTCAGTTCGCTGATGCCTTTGTCTTTCAATCCTGCACGAACGTAGATGGCGCCCAGCCGCGCATGTGACCACCCCGATATTTCATTTTTGTCCTGGTCCAGCCTGATTGCTTTTTCAAGCAGTAGAGTCGCCTCATTGCCCTTGCCCTGTTCCTGGTATACAGCGCCTGATATGCCGTACGCAAACGCATTGGTGGTGTCTGCTGTCATTAGTTCGCCGGCCATCTTCAGTGCCTGTGCATACTTGCCATGCCTGTATAGCGTATCCAGCTCGGCATTAGACTGCGCTAAGGCTACGGAGGGAAATATGATTATAGCTAAAAGTGTAAGTGATGCTCTCATAGATGACTATTAATGGTATAAATATATATCAGGCACTTCACATTAGATAGCTAACTTATTTTCTCGTCCTGTCTTAGATGGAAATAGCTTGCCCGATAAATGGAATAGGTTGTAAATTTGCCCAATGGGATCTTACAGTGTGGGCGAAGCACTCAAACATTTATTGGAACAATCGAAGTGGAAGTCTAAGATACACGAGCTAAGACTACGCGATGAATGGGAGACCATAGCGGGCAAGACCATAAGTAAATACACCCGCAATATAGACATCACCAACAAAGTGCTTACCATATACACAGATGTGGCCCCCCTTAAGCAAGAACTCCAGCTAGGGAAAGAGCAGTTGATGCAACACATCAACGAATATTTTGAGGATAGGGTAGTGGTGGAAATTCAGATAAAGTAGTAGGGATAATACCGTTCATATACTTTTTCGACCGATGGTGAACTTTTAATTTACCTGTACGGTTACAATTATTACTTTTGCATGAACGTTTACACTAAAACCAATACACATGAAAAAAATGGCACTTCTGCTATTGCTGGCTGCGTTCAGCAATGCTTCCCGCTCACAGATCATTCATACAATTGCCGGCACAGGAACTGCTGCTTATTCGGGAGATGGATTCCCGGCTACTGCCGCATGTTTAGCGGGTCCGTCGCATGTAGCTGTTGATACAGCGGGTAACATATACATCGCTGATCAGGGCAATCATGCAATAAGGAAGATAACTGTTTCGGGCACCATAACTACTATTGCCGGTACGGGAATAATGGGGTATAGCGGAGACAATGGCCCTGCCACTGATGCTACGCTTAATCAGCCAAATTGCCTGGCAATTGACAAGCATGGCAATCTATATATCTCAGATCACCGAAATAGCGCTATTAGAAAGATAGACGTAACGGGTATGATCACCACAATGGCGGGCGGAGCTTTCGGATCCGGTGGCGATGGCGGCCCGGCAACTGCTGCGCAATTGACGTGGCCTTGTGGTGTTTCTGTCGACACTAACGATAATGTTTTTATAGCAGATAATCTCGATAACCTGGTGAGAGTGGTGAATTCTGCGGGTATTATATCCACATTTGCCGGTACTACAGGTGGCTATAGTGGAGACGGCGGCCCCGCTACTAACGCACAATTAAATGTGCCGCTAAGGTGCCTTGCTGACCATTCTGGTAATGTTTACATCTCAGACACCTATAATAATCTTATCAGAAAGGTCAACTCAGCCGGGGTAATTTCCATTTTTGCAGGTAGTACTTCAGCCACATCATTGGGCGACGGTGGGCCTGCTACAGATGCAATGCTCAACATGCCGAATGGTATAGCATTAGGGCCAGATGGTAGCCTATATGTGTGCGATCTTGGTAATGATCGTATAAGGATGATCAATGCCACTACCGGTAATATTAGTACTATTGCGGGTACAGGAACTTTGGCTTTCAGCGGAGATAACGGCCCCGCCACTGCAGCTGAACTAAATAATCCGACTGGCATAGCGGTGGATCACAACAGCAATATATTTATTGTTGATGCAGATAACAACAGACTCAGAAAAATAGATGGTGTTCCGGATACTACCCTGACAGTAGCCAATGTGCATTACACTACGCTCCCGTTAAGGTTATTCCCTAATCCGGCAACCGGAAAAGTAACACTCGATATTGCCGGTTCAGCAAGTTTTGAACATACGGCATTGGTAAGAATATTTATGCTGGATGCGGCAGGGAGGATTGTCTTTACAAAAAACATAGAGAATGGTACAGGACAGAAAATTATTTTGGCAATTGATAAATTACCTCCGGGCATCTACCTTGTAAAAGCAATGTCTGGGAACACTATATTGACCAGCAAGCTGACGGTAGAATAACACTTACCGAAACCATAAAACAACAAATCCCCCGATTGCTCAGGGGATTTGCTGTTTATAGATAATAACCTCTTAATTAAATATAGCCAGAGTATACTCTTTCTTGCCTTTCAGTACCAGCAGGTATTTACCATGCAGCAGGTGCTCTTCCCTGATCACAAAATCCATTGGCACCTTCTCTTTATTTATAGAGATGCCATTGGCCTGCAGCATTTTCTTGGCCTCTCCACGAGATGGTAAGATAGCATTGTCGGCCAGGAAGGAAATAATGTCCAGTCCTTCTGCCAGCATGCTTTTTGCTCCGTTTATCTGTGCTACACCATCCAGCACTTCCATCAATTGGTTCTCATTCAGTGCCCTCAAGGTATCTATCGAAGATTTACCGAAAAGTATGTCTGATGCCTGTTTGGCAAACGCCAAGTCGTCGGCACTATGCACCAGTGTAGTTATTTCGTCGGCCAGTGCCTTCTGCGCTATGCGTGCACCCGGGGCATTATTGTGCTCGGCTATGATTGCATGCAGCTCTTCAAGCGGCTTAAAGGAATAGATCAGCAGCATCTTAGCAGCGTCAATATCCGGAAGGTTTAACCAGAACTGGTAGAACTTATAAGGAGATGTACGCTCAGGATCCAACCAAATGTTTCCGCCTTCCGATTTACCGAACTTACTGCCGTCGCTCTTTGTGATCAGCGGACTAACCAATGCAAATGCATCACCACCGCCTTTCCTGCGTATCAACTCAGTACCGGTTACTATATTGCCCCACTGGTCGCTACCGCCCATCTGCAATTTCACATTGTGGTGCGTGTTCAGGTGGAAGAAATCATACCCCTGTATCAGCTGGTAGGTAAACTCGGTAAAGGAAAGACCTGTCTCCAGTCTTTTCTGCACAGAATCTTTAGACATCATGTAGTTAACGGTGATGTTCTTACCCACATCACGGATAAAATCAAGGAACGAAAAGTTTTTGAACCAGTCGTAGTTATTCACCATCACCGCAGCATTAGGCGCGTCGCTGTTGAAGTCGAGGAATTTTTCCAGTTGCTTGCGCTGGCCAGCACAGTTTTTTTCTATCGTTTCTGCATCCAGTAGGTTGCGCTCCGCCGACTTGCCCGATGGGTCACCTATCATACCCGTAGCGCCGCCAATAAGCGCATACGGCTTGTGGCCGGCCTTCTGCAGGCGCATCAGCAGGGTTATCTGTAACATGCTGCCTATATGCAGGCTGTCGGCGGTAGGATCAAAGCCTATATAACCTGAGGTCATTTCTTTATTCAGTTGCTCTTCTGTGCCCGGCATTACGTCGTGCAGCAATCCTCTTTCCCTCAGTTCGGCTATTAAGTTCATTGTTATTGTGTGTTATAAGTCGGCAAAAATAAGAATATACACATGCATAAATAGCATTTATACGCATGTAGTTAATGTTTATGTAAGTAATGTTAAATTTTGGTTTGGCAATTATGTTTATTATTCCGAAATTTGTTTCTATCTTTCGCATGCCTTTACTAAAATTGATAATGTTGAAACGAATTATACTCTCGCTGTTCCTGTTATTGCCATTTTGCGTGAACGCACAGCAGTCTCATCATGAAATAGGCATCACGCTAGGTCTTTCCAACTATTATGGTGACCTGCAGCCCAAGATGTTTCCTTCAATAGGCTATCACCCGATGGGCGGTATCATATACAAGTACTTCATGAATCCGCATTTCGGATTGAGGTTCGGAGCCAACTATACCAGTCTTTCTGCATCAGATAGTGACAGCAACATACCTGTAAACAGGGCGAGAAACCTGAGCTTTGGTACACACCTGTTCGAAATGCATGGTGCATTGGAAGTGAATTTCCTCCCAATAGAAATTAACGACTTTAAAGTAACTCCTTACATCTTCGGTGGACTTTCTGCATTCTACTACAACCCGTTTGCAGATGATCCTAATGGTAACAGGGTATTTTTACGCCCGTTGAGCACCGAAGGTCAGGGCCTGCCTATCTACCCCGATCGTAAGCAATACAGCCAGATAAACATGGCGTTCCCTTTTGGTGGTGGTGCTAAATTCTTTATTGGTAAAACATTGATGCTGACAACTGAACTAGGCTTCAGATATACCAATACCGACTACCTTGATGATGTAAGCAAATCATACGTAGATCTTGATTCCCTCAATGCCTATAAAGGAATGTTGGCTAAGACAATGGCTTACCGTGGTAATACATTGGCTACATGGGACAAGAACAACCCATACTACGGTTTCCAGAGAGGAGATAGTAAAGCAAATGACTGGTATTGGTATGCTAATATCTCTGTTGCCATCTACTTCCGCGCATTCGGTAACACAAGAGAATACCTGAAGACCCGTTGTCCTGGTTTCTTCCGCTAAAACACGACCAAATAATTATACCAAACGCTGAAACGTCTTATGATGTTTCAGCGTTTTCGTTTTAGGTGGTATGCAGTATATTGTGGTCAGATTTGACAACTTTCTAAAAAGTCGTCAAATCTATACGGCAACCAAATTTGGCAGACCTTAAAGGTGTGCCAAATCTAATCCATGACGTGTGCCACACCGTCAGGCATCATGAAAATCTTTTAATCCTTTAAAAATCCTGCCTGCCGGTAGGCAGGGTTCAGACGACCTCCCCAATAAACAACCTGTTGATATCTGAACTGATAACATGATGTTGAGGAAATACAGATGCGAAAGTCTTCTGGGTTCTTACCCATTCTTCTTCGCTGTTGATGATGTAATTGAAGGCGACACGCCCACCGGGAGCGATGCTCTTGCGGCAATTGGAAAGGAAAGATAGCGACGAAACGAAATCGGGTACCGTACGGCTATTAAAAATGTCTATGAAGAGCAGGTCATGCTGTTTGGTGTTCTCTGCTACAAAGACCTGCGCGTCATTGCATACGGCATCTATTTTAGCTTCACTGTCTTCCGAAAGAAATTCCAGCGCCAGTTTCAGCACAACTTTGTCTATTTCTACAAGTGTAAAAGCGGGATTATAACCCCTTTTGCGGATGATACTCACCGTACTTCCCAGTCCTACGCCCAGGATAAGTACACTTTTTACTTGCGGGAGGAACTTTTTAAGGTCATTGAGCACACCTATCGCGGGTGTATATTCTACTCCGTCAGAATATAGTGCATCGGCGGTAGCCAGCTGCACACGGCCCTTGTAGAGCAGTAATTCCAGGTAGGGGTTGATCTCACTCTGGTGATGGCTGAGCCAAACAGGATGAAAAAAACTCATTAAGCGTTTGTGAAGCGGTATTTTTTCTATGTCGAAAGCCACAGGAGAGCTGTTTACGTTATTGGATACTACCTCCCCTATATTCTTTACGGGTGTATTGTGTGGCTAAAGAATCACTGATGGCGGTCTTTCTTCTTACGGAAGAATCCTACCTTACTTTCATTGCCATTAATTAAGCGGCTGATGTTCTTATAGTGGGTCAACACCACAAGGCAGGCCGTCGCGATAGCAAAAAGTTTGTAGCTCAGCTCATGTGCATTGAATATAAATACGATCATTACCGGGAAAGCGATGCTGGCTGTAATTGAGCTCAGCGATACATAACGGGTAAGATAAAGCATACAGAAGAAAACAGCTACCAGGCTCACAGCCACTGCTGGCTGAATAGATAAGATCATTCCGAATAGGGTAGCGATACCCTTACCGCCCCTGAATTCTGCCCAGATTGGGAATATATGCCCCAGTACAGATGCCAGTCCCAGAAATACTTCTAAATTCCTGTACGCCTCCCAATAATGAGGCAGACCCGAGAAAATAACCAGTTTTACCGCCAGAAAGCCCTTAAGCATATCCATAAGCATTACTGCCGAACCAGCCTTAGAACCCAATATCCTGAAACAGTTAGTGGCACCTGCATTACCGCTGCCATGTTCCCTTATATCTATACCAAATACCCACTTGCTTACCCATACCGCTGAAGGTATGGACCCGATCAAATAAGCTAAAACAAGAAGAATTGCTATTAACATTATCAAATTGTGATTAATGACAAAAACAAATTTAAACTATGCACATCAGATTTCCTAATAGCGCATTAGATAAAGACTATGCTTTTTTCAATTTTTTTTCGTTATGAACCGCCTTTTATTTCTTCTTAAATGATAAAACGATCCAGTTGTTAAGCTCCTGATAATCAAATAATTCCAATCCTTCTGCACCGGCGGCGGTCGTTATAATATCCTTGTCAGATGTCAGTAACCCGCTCATTAATACTATGCCATCTTTAACAGTGCATGTAGCCAGCTGGGGCATGTATTGGAGCAATATGTGGCGGTTGATGTTAGCCAGTATAATGTCATACTGTGCCTGCGGCAACAGGTTGGTGTTGTTTTGTTCTACGGTTATCCTGGTTGAGTTATTGCGGCCAAGGTTCTCCAGGGCATTCTCCACGCTCCATTCGTCGTTATCTATACCCAATATCGATGCAGCGCCCAGTTTTTCGGCCATTATTGCCAAAACTCCGGTGCCGGTGCCAAAGTCGAAAACAGTTTTGCCGGCTATATCCATATGCTTCATAGCCATCATCACCAGCTGGGTAGTAGCATGGTGCCCGGTGCCGAAAGACATTTTGGGGGTTATAATGATCTCATATGGGGTAGTAACCTCAATATCATGAAAGTCGGCCCTTATTGTACAGAAATCCTCTACTATCACCGGTTCAAAATTACTTTCCCATACCTCGTTCCAGTTCTGCTTGGGTATAATTTTGGTCTCAAAGAAGCTGTCGCCGGTAATTTCCTTCAGTTCAACGGCATCATACGTAGGTTCATCAATATAGGCCTGTAAGCTATCTGCCGACTGCACAAACCCCTCATAACCCGCATCCGATAATTGCGCTACCAGTATATCCTGCTGGTCTTCATCAATGTTGTTGATCGTTACTTCTACGTAATTCATGGCGCAAAGGTAAATATTTTAAGATGGGCGCATGACGTTGCATCATCAGACCCGTAGCCTGACCAGCATCAGTACCTAATATTCGCTATGTTTTTCGCCGTGGCATGGTTTTGAGAATGTTATGAACAGCAGATACAATTAATGATCTGCAATTAATTTATATCATGAGGAATAAGACACTAGTAGCATTAGGAATAGCATTATTATCAATAACAGGAAATGTTATGGCGCAGGATGTGCCGGCGGAGAAACGCGGAGAAAAATTTTACTTTGGACTAAAGGCCGGCGTTAACAGGTCAAATGTATGGGATGAAAAAGGCCAGGATTTTAAGGCAGATGCAAGAACGGGTTTTGCAGGCGGTGCTTTTATTACTATTCCCATTGTTCATTTTATAGGTATTCAGCCGGAGGTATTGATCTCTCAGAAAGGATATCAGTCATCAGGAACCTTCCTGGGTAATTTCTATTCCAACACAAGAACAACCACTTACCTTGATGTGCCCATCCTGTTTGCCTTAAAGCCGAGTACCATGTTCACCATATTGGCCGGACCGGAATATTCGTACCTCCTTCATCAGAAAGATGTAACGCGCTTTGGCTCTGCCAGCACTGCTACAGAACAGGAATTTCAGAATGAAAATGCTCGTAAAAATATATTCGGTCTTATTGGCGGATTGGATGTGAACATAAAGCATGTAGTGATATCCGCAAGAGCCGGTTGGGATCTGTCTAATAACAACGGAGACGGCACATCTACCACACCACGCTATCGCAACCAGTGGTTGCAGCTGACAATGGGTTTCAGGATCTAGAAAATATGACGGAAGTCATTCCCGCGGCACACATTTTGTATGACCTTTGAACAGTGTCAGAAAAATGAAGACACACCATTTTTAAACAATCTATAAAATCTAAACAACATGGACTTCTGCACATCCACAAACACGAAAAAAATCATAGGCGCGCTAATGGTAGGAACTGCTATAGGCGTGGCTTTGGGAATCCTTTATGCACCTGCAAAGGGCGCTGATACCCGCAAAAATATTACCGGCAAGGGCGAAGACCTCGCTGATGCGGTAAAAGAAAAGTTCAATGAACTCGTTGATACCTTTAAGAAGGAAGCTTCTGAAGCAAAGGGCAAAATGAGCTAAGATTGTTTATTTAACGTTAGAACAAAAGGCAGAGAAACCGCAATTTCTCTGCCTTATTTTTTTGTGTGAAATAACCTTGACAGTGATCACTGATACCTAGGTTCGTAGAGACGCAAGATTTTGCGTCTCCCAAGCAGCGGGCACATTATCTGTATGGCCAGCGCCGAGACCATGTTGGGTGGAGTCGCAAAATCTTGCGTCTCTACGAACTAACTTTTCTATAATTTTTTTTGCTCATTCTGTAATGTATCCTCACTGGTCGAAGCGTCCTGCTTCGTCCTTGCACATGCAAGCGTCCCGCTTGCGAAAAACAAACAACTACCCCTCACTCAACGCTCCATAACTTCCATCCCCCAACAGATCCAGATCCACATCCATCCCTGATATCCTCACTGGTCGAAGCGTCCCGCTTCGTCCTTGCACATGCAAGCGTCTCGCTTGCGAAAAACAAACAATTACCCCTCACTCAACGTCCCGTAACTCCCATCCCCCAACAGATCCAGATCCACATCCATCCCCGATATACCCTCTATCGATCCCCTAATATGTGCTGCATTCAGCAATACCTTTTCCAATTGCTTTTCGCGGGCTTTCCATAGCTTTTCCATCTGGTCGCGCTCCTTCTGTATGGATATTTTCATACCCATAAATCCTTCACGTATAGCGCCCCATTGCTCTGCAAATTCACTGCTTACGAGGTAGTTGTAGAGCAGCGTCATTTTATCCCCTTTGTTCTCCTGGCTTTTGCCTGCGTTGTACACTTTTATTACCGCATCGCGCAGCACGTGCACCAGTGGCTTGGCATTGGCAAAGCTGCAGATCCATATACCCTGACGTTCGCCAAAATCTTCCATGTCCTTAGGCATGGCTTGGGTAACAATCACAGCCACATCAGCACCCAGTGCGCGCATGTCGGCCTTCAGTTTCTCTATCCACTCATCGCTAAAGTCTTTAGTGCGTTTACTTTCAAAGATGATCTTTCCGCACTCCTGTCCGTAGCTGTTGCGGACTGTCTGTATACAATCGGCCCCTCTTACGCCCTTACCCACCTCACTTACCAGGTCAAAGGGGAATGAATGCCTCAGCAATTCTTCCAGTGCCAGTTCCTGTACCTCACCTTGCAGCTGCATAGATCCCTGTTCGGCCTTGCGTTTCATCTCTTCTACCAGTTTG
>CANBQQ010000041.1 GCA_947371715.1 Flavipsychrobacter stenotrophus | reverse complement strand
TTGCCCGGTAAGTTGTCAAACTTTGCGAGTTAATTTTTGATCTCTATCTCAGGGTATGCACTTGCATACCCTGAGATAGAGATCACCTTTGACAGATTGCTAAATAGTATGGGAATTGAGCAATTGAGCCATTAAACTTACATCCACTTCTTCCTCTTAAACCAAACATATACTACAATGATCACTACTGCCATAAGGATCATCACGCCAGGGTAGCCCCATTTATGTTCCAGCTCCGGCATAAACTTGAAGTTCATTCCGTAAACGCCCACTATAAAGGTAAGTGGCATAAAGAACACTGAGAATATCGTCAATACACGCATTGTTTCATTTGTGCGCTGAGATGAGATATTGAAATAGATATTCATTAATTGCGTTGCCTGTTCCAGTAGCGAGTCATAAAGGCTTTGCTGTTTTATATACATATCCCGGCACTCCCTTGTATAGGCATCTGAGGTGTCTTTATTGTCTATTTTATCTACTATCTCATGCGTTAGTATCAGCAACCTCTTTATTACGTCAATCTTTCGCTTAATAAAGTACAGCCCTTTCAGGAAGGATACATTCCTGTCTTTTAGAAATACCTGCTCTTCGTAAAACTCTATGTGTTGTGTGATCTTGTTGCCCGGTGCTTCAAAAGAATGCAGCCCTGCCTTTACAATTTCTGTAAGTACATGGGTGGGCTTTTTACACTCGCCTGAGTTTACATACTCTTCGCTTATGGCTACCAGTGGTGCCCATTCATTGCGGTGTATGGTAATGATGTATTTATCTGAAATGAAGATAGCAACCTTGTTAGTAAGTTCCTGTACAGTATCTGCCTCCTGATCTTTAATGGGGAAGTATACCCGCACAATAATGAACGTATAACCTCTGAATCGCTCATATTTAGGTAGATGCCCCGGTTGAAGGCAGTCGTTTACAGACTCCTCGTGAAGATCGTATTTCTGCGCTATTTCATGCAACTCTTCAGGAGTGGGGGCAAGCACATCGAGCCACTCATAATCTTCCTTGTTCTTTTTGGCTAAGTTCCTTATCATAGGTTACCGGCAAATAATGGTCTATCAATTGCTATAACAAATCTATTCCAATAACCTGAATAATGCGCTAAAACAACTATCCCGTAGCCTTTGGGAGGCCGCGGGGTAGTAATATCAGTCAAATAGTTGTCAGAATTTGTAAGTGGCACTCAACTTCAGGAAGAATGGTGTGCCGGGTGTGTAACAAACATCAGTTTTAGCTGCTGGTTCCAACATGCCGTTCTGTAATTTCAACCTTGTCTCGGTGTCAAATTGTGCTTCATTCCATTTTGTATTGGTTAGGTTTTGAACCTGAACGCCAAACTCATAATGGGGACGCACATAATTCACTACAGCATCAAATACGGTGTAGCCCAATGCTACGCGGGAATTGTCATCATTAGCCGGGCGATCGCTTATATGCCGGTAGCGTAGACTGGCAGACGTATTTTTCATCACTTTCACCGTTACGCCTCCTATAGAAGTAAATGACGGCGCCAGGGCAATATAATCATTGCCTTTAGGTTGGTCTATAGCCCTGCCGTGCGCATAGTTGGCATCAAAGTCTATAAACAGCCAGTTCAGTACTTCGTATCGGGCCGAAAAGTCGATGCCTATTCTTCGCGTTCTGCCGCCCGTATCTATTACTGCCGCATCACCTACGTAAGAATACTCCTGTTGCAGGTCCATACGCCACACCGCTGCTTGTAGTAGCAGCTTGCTGTTTGGTTTTACAATAACGCCAAGGTCGTGGGAAAATGCCTGCGGCAATATGTTATTTACCGTAAGGTTGCCACCTAGCTGCGATCCGGTGGCCAGTGTGCGGGTATCATTGCTGTGAAATCCTGTACCGTAATTATAGTATATGCGTGCGTTATCCTTTATGTTATAGTAAATACCCGCCTTAGGACTGAATTTTCCACCTGTTGATGAGTACTTTGTATTATCGGCCACCATCCTGTTGTCATACTGTTGTATGAACTGATCGTACCTGGTGCCTATAGTTGCTACGAGTTGTGGTAACAGGTTTATTGTCTGATTGACGTAGCCTGAGATATTGGTTTCATGTATGTCTCCAAATGCTACAGGATTAATTACCGTGGTTTTGCCCTGCGTATAAGTAAGTTCACTCTCCATTATATCATCATAGCGAAGTCCAAATCCAACCTGTGTTTTCATTTTCAATCCCCATGCAGTATAGTTCTGGCCATATTCACTGTTGTAGCCCGCAACCGCCCGCTTTTCAGCTTGTTTTATCTGGTCGCCGTGAATGGAGTCATTTGCATAGTAAGTGAAATCTGAGAACAATTTAAATTGGTAATAGGTCAGGTAAATGTTACTCTTGAAATAGCTGTTATTATTGATGCTCTGGAAGTACTGCAGGTTCATGTTATACCTGCTCGTTATACCGCTCTCGGGGTCAAGAGCGCCGTACCTGCCTACTATACCTTCATCGATCGCACGTGTGGGAATTTGCCCCGAGGCATCCCAAAAAGAATGCATACCGCTTAATGTTACCGTCAGTATCTTATTGTTAGATATATAATTGGTGTATTTACCCATCAGGTTCATGCGGTTAAAATTCTGTGGCATATCAAAGTAGCTGCGGTTGTAACCGTACTCTCCCATAACATAAGCATCCTGGTGGCTATTGGAGTCTTTCTCTCTGCTCAATAGCTGTAGTCCCGCAACAGTACGAAAATAGCCGTAGCTGCCCCCATCTACTTTCACAAAACTATTGTTCAGTTCATTTCTTGTCTTAAAGGCCACAAAGCCTGCAGTTGCCAGGTTTCCCTTATCTATTTCATAAGGTCCTTTTCCATAATCTACTTCCTGCACCGACTCTGGTATGATGAAATGAGCATCTGCAAAGCCCTGACCATGCGCATGAGATACCATGTTTACCGGCATATTGTCAATGCTTACATTAATATCGGTACCATGATCGCAGTCAAACCCACGTAAAAATATTTGCTCTGCCTTGCCACCTCCCTGGTGTTGTGCGGTAAAGAGTCCGGGTACCAGCCTCAACAGGTCTTGTGTAGTATTCACAGGTCTTTGTTGCAGATCCAGTCCGCTTATGCTACTCAGGTTCAGTGCTTTTTTCGCATTGATGGAAACGGCATTCATCTGTATAGGTGCCTTAGCCAATTTGAAAGCCAGTTCGGTTGTTTCACCATCAGCTATTGTGATCTCATCTTCTGAATTGTTGTAGCCAAGGTGAGATATCACAATTGTATACCTGCCCGGCGAAATACCCTTTATAAAGAACCTGCCAAATGCATCAGTAACAGCGCTGTAATTACCTGCCTTTATATACAGGCTTGCACCTTCCATTGGTTTCTTGTTGCTTTCATCTGTTACAATACCTCTTATACTTCCCTGATGTGCATGTACACCAATACATGAACATGTAAATACAATAGCCAGTAAAATGATTTTTGTAAAGATTGTTTTCATTGTCGGTATATGTATTTAGGAAACTAACACGCCTGCATTAAGATGAATAGCAAATAGCCTCGGGTAGCTTTTAAACAACAAACCATATTCGTTCTACCGTCCACCAGGTGGCTAAAAGTGCTATAGCAAGGCTCATGGGTATTACTATGCCGCGTCTGTACCATATCTTTTTTGAGAATGGTTTGGATAGCAGGAAATAGAGCAATAGAATTATGGTCAACTGCCCCAGCTCTACACCAACATTAAAGCTGATAAGCGCCGTAGCGAAAGCATATTGCGGCATGCCTAATTGTGATAATGCCCCTGCGAACCCCATGCCATGCACCATTCCGAACAAAAAAACCATTACTAGTCGCCACGGTTTCACCTGCTTAAAATAGATATTCTCTATTGCCAGGAAAACTATAGAGATTGCTATCAGCGGTTCTATTATATTCGGCGGAGGATTGATTACGCCGTACATCGCAAGTCCCAATGTTATTGTATGTGCTACTGTGAACAATGACGCCTGTAATATTATTTGCTTGATGTTGGTATTTAGCAAGAACACACAGGTAATGAAAAGTATATGGTCGAAGCCCTCCGGAAGTATATGTTGAAAACCTATTAATGTATATTTCCAGAATACCTGGTCGCCGCTCATTCGTTCCAACTCATAGTTGATTACATGCGCCTGCATTGGCGCAGTGAACAAAACAAGAAGTACAATGAGAGCGATATACTTTTTCATCTTACTTGTTTAATGCTACAGCTTGTCTTGTATGATTGATCACTTCCTGGTCTACGTATGGTGATGTGGCCATAGCTTCTGCTATCAATTTTTGCCCTTTCTCATTCTCGCCTGCTGCTGCATAGATAACGCCTGCCTTGTATAACTTTTCAGCATTTTTACAATTGGTCAGCATCATTTTGTCAGCATGTAATTTAGCGTTGGTATTGTCATTTTTCAGATAGTAGATCCATGCGGCTAGTTCATTTGCATCAATGTTTTCGGGGCGCATAACAAGGTCATTATTGGCATACTTCAACGCTTCATCAATTTTGTTGGAACTCAGGTAAGCGTTCGCCAGTTCCCTGTTTGCATTGCGCTTGACCAATGCATCTTCTTTTTCTTCTTTTTGTGCATCATTCAGCAGATCAACTACGTCTGCTCTGGTTTCTTTAGCTTTTGTAGCGTCACCCTTCAATGCGTATAGATCGCCCAACAGAGATACAAACGCCACTTCACTTCTTATTTTAATGGTGTTCTTGGTTAGCTCAATGGCTGCATCATAGTTCTTCTTTGCTTTTTCTACTCTGGCCAGGCCAATCATTGCGAACGGATAGTCCGGTCTGTAAGTCAATGAAGTACGGTATTCATAGGTGGCACTATCCAGTTTGCCAATGCTCAGGTACAGATCTCCTAATGTTGTTCTTGCCCATTCTGTGTTTTCTGAACCTGGTTGTCCTGATTCTACAGCCATTTTCATAGCTTCAATTGCACCTGCATTCTGGCCGTATATTTGCCTCATGTATGATGCTCTTGAATAAGATCTCAGGTCGGGTCGTATTGCGATCATCTGATCGCACGCTTTAACCGCAGCATCATAATTACCCATCTCTACATTTGCATCTACTAATGCACCGTATATGCCCGCATTGTAGGTGTTAATTGCAACACCTTGCTTCGCAACTTCAAGCGCATCTTTGAACTGGTGCACATTCAGCAGAATAGCAGATTTAATATTCAATGCCTGGAAGGTGATGTCCTTGTTGCCTGTTTTACTTTCTGTTACTTTGTTCAACATCAGCATTGCAGCATTATCATAATAGCTGTTGTTGCCTGTTATACGGCCTTCATTAATGTATACACTTGCCAGATTGATGTATTGTTGAAGGTCATCCGGGTTTTTCTGTAAAGCTGTAACAGCTTTGTTGTAGAACGAGTCAATGTGTGCTTTCTCTTCTTCACTGCCTACAGATTTCTTTCTTTCAAGCAGGGCAGGGATCGCGCTTTTTTTCTCACTACACGATGTGAGAACTATTGTGCATGAACAAAGTGTGATAAATAGTACGGTAAAAAGTTTAGTTAGTTTCATAAGTATTTTCTTTAGTAGTAGCATATACGCATGAATCTTGTAAAATGTTTTGATGACCAGATAATATTTGGTACTGTATGCAAAATAAAAGAGCCGGACTATTGGGTCCGGCTCAGTGGGTATTATTTGCAAATGGTTTATTAATTGGTTTTCACCAGCTTAACGGTTTGTTGGTTTTGGTTGTTAGCCATAAGGTTAGCCAGGTAAGTACCTGCACTCAATCCTGATGCATCAAACTGTACTGTGTAATCACCGGCTGTTTTACTGCCTTCATTGATCATCTTTACCGTTCTGCCCTGTAGATCAGTGATCTGTATGCTGATGTTGGCATTAACATCCAACTTGTATCTGAAGGTTACATTGCTAACCATAGGGTTAGGGTATGCGCTCATAGCTACAAGTGGTGTGCTCAGGCCAAGGTTGTTGATACCAACACCTGCTACAGGACCTGTGTAGGCTGTGCCATTAAAGCCCTGCCATGGATCCTGCAGATACGGGAAGCATGATTTGAATGTAGTGTCATTATGAGTGACACCTGCATTGAATGACAATACACTCAGCAAATTAGGCGTTACAGGTGATCCTGTACCCGGATAGTCATCATACCACAAGCCAATTGCTGCCAATACAACGCCAGAAACTGCCTGTAATTCAATTGTTGTTACATCATCTTCCAGTCTGCGACCGTTAGGGAATCCATCCATGTTAGGTATGTTCTGCAATGTTGCAGTTGTATTGTACAATGGATCTGTAAGACCAAGTACTGCAGCCTGAATCAGGCCCAATGAACTGAACGATGCACTTGTACGTGGTGTAACAGGTACTGCCATGTTCAAACGGATCATGTCAGATTTTGTAGGCAGGAAGTTATTGATGAATGGCTTGCCTGCTGCCAATGGATTACCGCCTTTGCCCGTTGCTAGCTGATAAGGACGCAGATTAGGTACGCCTGTCAGGAAGATAGGCAGAATGTCTACTGCACGTGGGCTAGTGGCATTAGGCAACAACAAAGTACCAAACAATGCATCATCAAGAGCAGTGCCCGCTACTGCAGGTGTTCCTTTCAAAGGCCATAGTCCCTGGTTACCGTTGGTAAAGTTATAGGTGCCTAATGAAGCAGTTTGTATGCGTAGTGGAGCAAGACCTGGTACCGCACCACCAAATGCTGCATTGTCCATATATAAGGCTAACTCTGGGTTGCTAAAATACTTAGCGTAAGTAACATCAGCAGTATACGGATCAGCGCCATTCCATCTGTCTTTAGCACCGATCGGGTTGATCACTTCATTAGTAAGCGGCATACCTATTCTTGATATCTGTACCCATGAACCTGAACCTGTTGGATTGCCACCTGTTGTACTTAACGTGGTTATTGTCTGGCGACTTGCAGACGCCCATACACCAATGATAAAATTAGGATCGAGTATGCTGGTTGCGGCTGATACAGGCAATCCTGTTGCCTGTAGCGTGCTGATCGGAATTTCCAGTGCTATAGTATGGCAATTGAATTTCGCCAGGCCATCACGGCCTGTATTACGGAATCCGCCAACATCAAAAGCACCACCGAGGTCAACGAAAAATGGATCATCTACAGGTCCGCAGAATAGTTTTTCACCCGTTGTTGCTGTGGTTACAGCCGCCATCATCA
This sequence comes from Flavipsychrobacter stenotrophus, assembly GCA_947371715.1. Lineage (GTDB taxonomy): Bacteria > Bacteroidota > Bacteroidia > Chitinophagales > Chitinophagaceae > Flavipsychrobacter > Flavipsychrobacter stenotropha_C. Next base: position 6,075 of record CANBQQ010000041.1, on the reverse strand, counting down.
GGTCATCATATCCTGCTGTATGACCAAGGCCTACTGCGCTTACTATAGAGCGTGGGCCTATGTTTGCTGGTGGTACTACTCCGTTTGTTTGGATGGTGGTAAATGTTACACCACCATCCATACTACGCATACAAGTGTAGGTAGTTTTCTGGTTCTGTTTGTTCAGGCGGATATTAAAGAACGTAGTGGTGTCTTCGTTGATCTGCGAGAATGTGAATCGGTAAACAATGTCATCACCTGTTGTAGTGGTCTTGTTCTTAATGTGGATCTCATATCGTACGTTCGATCCGAATGAATACCAGTTTGGTCCACCTGCCGGATGTTCGAATGGAACATAGTTAGCTATGATCACCACCTTGTTGGTATCACATGGACTGCGGAATACATACAGGTCAGTATTATCTGCCTGTGCATCCAGCGATATCAGGGGCGCTTCTCTGTGAGACGACGCTACAGCCTGTATCTGCGGTAGCATGCATATAGCTGCTGCCGTAAATAGTTTATTTAAAATATTGCTCATGATTGATTTTTTTAGTTCGTTATGAATTGGTCTTAGAACCGGGCCTGCAATGTGTAGTCATATCCTCTCCAAGGCTGCTGTACATAAGGGAATGCTGTCTGGAATGTGGTGTCGTTCTTTACTACACCTGCATTAAATCCAAGTACATTACCCAGGCGCGCAGTAACAGGGGAACCTACACCATGATAATCGTCATACCACAATCCTATTGCTGCAAGGGCTACGCCACTTACTGCCTGTAGTTCTATGGTTGTAACATCATCTTCAAGGCGACGGCCATTAGGGAAACCATCCATGTTAGGTATGAACTGTATACTTGTATCGGCGTATATGGCAACTGTAAGGCCAAGTACCGCTGCTTTCACTATACCCAGTGAGCTGAAGTTCGGATCTGAACGCGGTGTAACGGGTACAGCCATATTCAGGCGAAGCATGTCACCCAATGTTGGTAAGAAGTTGTTGATGAATGGCTTACCTCTGCCCAACGGGTTGCCCGCTGGCTTGCCTGTTGCTAGTTGGTACGGAGCAAGATTAGGAACACCGGTAAAGAATATCGGTAGGATATCTACTGCGCGTGGACTCATAGAATCCGGCAATAATATTGTTCCGAATATTGCATCATCTAATGCTGTACCTGCTACTGCGGCTGTTCCCTTGAACGACCATAATCCTTTTTTGTAGTTTCTAAAGTCAAACGCTCCCAGTGATGCTGACTGTACACGTAGTGCATTCATTGCCGGAACAGCGCCTCCAAACTGAGAATCATCCATATAAAGTGCTAACTCAGGGTTGCTGAAGTATTTGGCATACTGCACATCATTAGCAGGATTTGTTGCATTCCACTTGTCTTTCATGCCTATTGGTATTATTACTTCATTGGTCAATGGCATACCTATGCGGCTTACCTGTACCCATGATCCTGAATAACCTTCAGATGTTGTAGATATGGTTTTTATCTGCTGCCTGCTGGCAGAAGCCCACACGCCTATAACAAACTCAGGATCAAGTATGCTCGATGCAGCGGTAACGGCCAGGCCATTCTTCTGCAACATATTGATCGGAATTTTAAGTGCTATTGTATGGCAGTTGAATCTTGCAAGCGCATCTTTCGGTGCATTAGCGGTGCTTAATCCATTCGGGCGGAAATTGCCAAGGTCAAAAGCGCCTGCTAGATCCACGAAAAAGGGATCATCTACAGGACCACAGAAAATACTTTCGCCTGTGGTTGCTGTGCCTATCGCTCCTGTCATAAGGGCCATATAGTTTGGCGCGCCCAGGCCTACTACCGCATTTTCAATAGAGCGAGGCCCTATGTTCGGTGGCGGAACAACACCATTAGTAAGGATACTTGTCCATGTAGTACCACCGTCAAGACTCTTTTGACACGTGTAGGTCGTTTTAAGATTTTGCTGTCCCAGCCTTATGTTGAAGAACGTTGTAGTGTCCTGGTTCACATGTGAAAAGGTAAACCTGTAGGTGATATCATCACCCATGGTCGTTGTTTTGTTCTTAATGTGGATCTCATACCTTACGTTAGTGCCAAAGCTGTAGTAGTTAGGCCCGCCCTCTGCAGACTCGAACGGTATATAGTTGGCAATGATCGTGATCGTATTCGGGTTGTCCGGGCTCCTGAATGCATATAGGTCAGTGTTATCCGCCGTCGGATCAATCGAGATCAATGGAGCTTCTCTATGGCTCGAGGCGTTTGCTGTAAACCCTAGTGCCATCACTCCGAGAAGTGCTGGAATTATCCGTAGCCCTCTCAAAAAGTACTTGTTCTTTTGCATAAAATTGGTGATTTAATATGTGGTAAAAATTTGATCGACCCCATTCCGGTAAGGCTTTCTCATTAACATACGCATGGCTTTTAACTAAGGATTGCATTTAGGTAAATAAATTCCTGAAATGCTTTCTGGTAAAGGTTTTCAATCACTTTGTTTATTATCTAACTCGTTAGTACACAAACAAAAAGAGCGCCTGGAAAGGCGCTCTGTGTTTACTATAAATACTCTGCTTTTTTCTATCGTTGTACTACCTGTGTTCTCAGCGTACCTACTACAGCACCTACACGTCCTATCAATACATCCGATAATCCTACTTTGTGCGCACCCGCAACCAGATCTGTAACAAAGGCGTCAAAATCGCCATTGTCAGCCTTTGCACTCATTCTTGAATTTTGTGCAGGGTCATGCGATGCTGTCATACTTTTACCACCGTAGGTAAAGTTCTTAGCGCCTGTGGCAACACAGAAAAAATCTGTTAGGTTTTTGCTCAATGCAGCAAAACCTGTTGTGTTTCCTGATGTTACCTCTGCAAGCAATACTGTAAAGTATCCATTAATGGCGGTGTCGCCCGCTATAACAAATATGGTGCTGTCTACCACTTTGCGAATGCCCAGGCGGCCTGATTCTACCATTTGGCCCGGGTTATATGGGTCGGCTACCATTGTTGTTCCTCCCAGTGAATCGTACAATGTCATCGTAGATCCGCCTGAGTCTTTCTTCTTACACGAAGAAATAGAAAATACCGAAATAGCAAGTGCAAGCAAAAGTGTTCCTAATAATGCCTTGGGCATTAGCGCTGTTCTCTTCATAATTAATTGTTTTTATGGTGTTTAGAATATCTGTTTAATGAAACTGTACGCTCTATAAGATATGGAGGTCGCGGCAACCGGGCATCCTCCCTTTAATTCATCGGCGCCCGGAATGTACCTGGTGCTGTTGTAATGAAGCTTATGACTGAATTCTACAGCTATATCATTGGCACTCACTATTGCCGGGTGAAAGCTGAATACTACTATGTCTGACTGCGTGTTGCACAGGTAGTGGTCTACGCCTTTTTTAGCCGATAGCCATTCCCCTATCTTACTTGCGTCCGCATCACCAATGTCTTCCTTTATGTCTATCCTTGCAAGGGCCACAGTATTGGCATCGGGCGCTTTTGGCCGGGTTACCATGTATATGTGTACACACAGTACAACTGTCAACAGGGTAATGCCGGTTATCGTTCCAATGGCTATCTTTTTAAGCAGTTTCTTATTCATGATAGTTAATGTTTTACTTGTCTTCGGTCCTTATTTGCCCGGAATGGCAACAATACTTACGACAATTTGATGACAGTGGTTTTGCTCCATCTTAAAATATTTTACAGTGGAGGTAAATTGGCTAAGACATACTAAAGGTTATTCGAAACACTTCCGTACTGTCTGTCAAGGCAATAACCTTACTATTCGCCTCTGCAGAAGTATAATAGACGAGAAATTTTATCATTATTTTTTTCATGGTGCCGATTTTTCATTTTTAGATCTGGGTTGCTGATCAGTTATTTAAGAGAAGAATTTCTCTATCTCTTTGCCAATCATCGTAGCCATATAGGCAAAGCTGTGCTGGGTACAAGCTTTCCAATGATAGTGTCGTGAAGTTTCGTTGTAGGTGGCTTCCATGATCAATAAGTTCTCTCCGGGTATACGGCAAGTAAAGTACTTGTTGAACGGGTGTATTCTTCCCACTATTTCTGCTTTATGGTGCTCGCCCTTGTATTGGATATCGATAGGTATCTTAATTGTTGATTTAGTTACCAGCATGTTCATAAGTGTGTGTTTTTTACTACTTACGATACAACTTTTTTAACGGATTGTTTTACTCAAAATTTTCATCTTATTACTCAGTTCTTGTTTGAGGCTAAAACCCCTGAGCTTCCAAGTACTTCTTTCTTAACTTTCAGTACAGTCTAAATAAATTACAATATAAAACATTTGTAAACAGTTGGTTAATTGAATTTTTCTGTTTAGATTGCATTAACAAATGATTAAGGTATTAAAAAAAATAACAAAACAATTCACCTGAAAACAAAATTGTTTTACTTTTTAATACATCGGGGAAAATGAACGAAACCTATACACGACCAATATTGTTTTTGCCATTAAGCATTGTATACAACCAGCAATGCTATAACATTGATGTAAGAGGGAAGGCAATGCCATCGGGTAAATTTTTTACCTGTGAGATAAAAGGGGCAGGCATATTCATTCTGGAAGCAATTGCAAATCCGTTAACTAAAAGATATAATTGGGTTGCTGATACCAACACCGAGTACAGCTATCTTATGCCGCTGATAAAGCAGGAGATCGAGAAACAAATGAGAGCAGCGTAAGCCATCTGTAACAATTTAAAAAGCAACACAATCACCAATGCTGGTAGCACTATTATTGTCCTTACGCCCCGTGCGCAAATTTTTGAGAAGTATTTATTTATTGAAGCGTAAGGTTGCTGCCTCAAATTAGTTGAGTTGTTGTTGCTATGTAGTCCAATTGTACATCAAAATTCGCTCCTCGTACGTCATGGCGAAGTTGAAATGCATGTTATGATGCCGAAGGTATCAGATGTTTATAGCAAAATAGATACAAATTTGAGGGCGATGCCGAAGGTATCGGACGTCTAGATAAAGAGGGCTAAACACCTTTCGACATTGATCGCAACGATAGATGTGTGTGGTTTTTACTTTTAAATATTTACTTATATTTTCACCTCATCAGGCAAAAACATCCCTGCATTGCCTCCGTTACGGATCACATCACGCACAAGGGTGGATGATATGGTCGAATAGAGGGGAGAACAGGTAAGGAAGATCGTTTCTATCTGCGGTGCCAGCATACGGTTCATATCCGCTATGGCCTTTTCGTATTCAAAATCACTTATATAGCGGATACCACGCAGAACATAATGGGCATTTATCTGCTTACAGTAGTCAACTGTCAATCCGCTATACCCGGTCACAACTATACGCGGATCATTCTTGAATATTTCCTTTATCCAGTCCACACGCTGCTCCAGGCTATACATGGGTTGTTTCGACGAGTTGGTGCCTATGCCTATTACCAGTTTGTCAAAAAGAGATACTGCCCGCTCTATAATGTCTACGTGGCCCTTGGTTATCGGGTCAAAAGTGCCGGGAAATAAACAGATACGCTCCATGTTATTCAGTTATGTTATTGGGTGCTGTAAAGATGGTAAATAAAGAAGTACCGTAGTTCTTTGATCTTGAAAAGTTGGGGTGCTTTTCATAATTATTTCGGTTGCCGTGTTCCATCACAAATATGCCGCCGGGCACAAGCAAGTTCTTTTCAAACACAAGTTTGGGCAATTCGTCAATGTTGGCCAAAGCATAGGGTGGGTCGGCAAAAATAAGATCGAATTGCTCTGTACATTGTTTCAGATATTTGAATACATCTCCCCTTATAATTGTAGTTCTGTCAATTATCTTCAGGTCGGACGCCATCTTTTTAATGAAGGCGAAACTCTTCTCGTCTTTTTCTATAGCCGTAACCATTCCTGCTCCTCTCGATGCCAGTTCATAGGTTATGCTTCCTGTTCCACTAAACAGGTCAAGGGTTTTAATGTCTTCCAGGTCTATACTATTGCTAAGTATATTGAACAGGGCCTCTTTGGCCAGTTCGGTAGTAGGCCGTGCCGGAATATTGGCAGGTGGATTAAATCGCCTGCCGCCAAATTCGCCGCCTATTATGCGCATGTAGCCAATTGTTTTACAAACGATAG